>JBIJBH010000030.1:0-15335 GCA_044345315.1 Lysobacteraceae bacterium | reverse complement strand
CAACAGGTCGCGGCGGCCGTCGCGGTCGCCGTCCTTTGCCCAGAGGCGATAACTCGACGGCATGAACTGGCCCATGCCCATCGCGCCGGCATAGCTGCCCTTCAGTTCCATGATCTCGAGCTGCGGCTCCTGCGCGGTCAGCGCGAACAACTGCGCCAGCTCGCCGGCGAAGAACGGCGCCCGCCGCGGATGATCGAAGGCCAGGGTGTAGAGCGCATCGATCACCCGGAAATTGCCGGTGATCCGGCCGTAGCTGGTCTCCACGCCGATGATCGCGACGATGTATTCGGCCGGCACGCCGCTTTCGGCCGCGACCCGCTCCAGCGCCTCTCGGTGCTGCGCGTAGAAGGCGCGACCGCCGGCGATGCGGGCGTCGTTGAGGAAGATCGGGCGGTAGTCGCGCCAGGGTCTGACCGCCTCGGCCGGGCGGGTGATGGCATCGATGATGCTCTGCTTGTACTCGGCCTGGGCCAGCACCCCGCGGATGCGCTCGCGCGGAATGCCGTAGGTCGTCGCGGTGTACTCGACGAAGGCGTCGATGCGCTGTTCGCGCGGGATCGCCGGGTCGGTGACCGAGGGCGGCGCCACCGGCCGCTCCTGCGGCTGCGGCACCCGCGGCAGCAGCGGCGCGGTTGACGGGGCCGGGGCTTCGGCCACGGGTGCGGGGGCTTCGACCACGGTCGCGAGCTTGGGCGGCGGCGTCTGGGTCGCGCAGGCGGCCAGACCGAGCCCGACCGCGATCGTGGCCACACGGGGCATGTCACGTAAAATCAATGGCTTGCGCCTCGTTTTGTCGATCGTCGGCGAGAGCGTAGCACGCGGCCGGGCGATGACCCACCGCAGTCGTTCAGCCTCGGCATGGGACCCGCATCGCCGGCCGGGCCTCGGCTATGCTGGCCGGCCTTTCCCATCCGCCCGCACCATCCACCCGCCCCATGCCCCACACCATCCCCACCACCGAGCTGTTCCTGATCGCGATGGTCATCATCTTCGCGGTCCCGTACCTGATCTGGCGGCTGGGGCGCACCGATTACTTCGCGCCGCTGGTGGTGGTGCAGATCGTCACCGGGATCCTGCTCGGGCCGGGCGTGCTGGGCGCGATCTTTCCGGAGTACTACCAGTTCATCTTCACGAAGGACGTGATCCAGTCGCTCAACGGCGTGGCCTGGTGGGCGGTGATGCTGTTCGTGTGGCTGGCCGGCATCGAGCTGGACCTGGGCGAGGCCTGGAAGCAGCGCCGCGAGAGCACGGTCACCGCGGGCATGGCCCTGGGCATGCCGCTGCTGTTCGGCGGTGCGGCGGCGCTGGTGCTGCTGCAGTTCGACGGCTGGATCGGACCGAAGGCGCAGGACTGGCAATTCGTGCTCGGCATCGGCATGGCCGCGGCGGTGACCGCGCTGCCGATCCTGGTGCTGCTGATGGAGAAGATGCAGATCCTGCGCCAGCCGCTGGGCCAGCGGATCCTGCGCTACGCCAGCCTCGACGACATCGCGATCTGGGCGGTGCTGGCGGTCGTGGTCATGGACTGGATGCGGCTGGAGCGGCAGGCGATCTTCCTCGCCCTGTTCATTCCCGCGTGCTGGGCGTTCCGCAAGCTCATGGTGCGGCTGCCGGAAAGCGACCGCTGGTATATCGCGCTGGTCTGGCTGGCGCTGGTGTCCCTCGGTGCGGACTGGTGCGGCCTGCACTACATGGTCGGCGCCTTCCTCGCCGGCGTGGTCATGGACCATCACTGGTTCGAGCAGAAGAAACTCGACACCCTGCGCCACAATGTCCTGCTGATCCTCATGCCGGTGTTCTTCCTCAGCACCGGATTGCGCACGGACTGGGAAGTCGGCGGCGCGGCGGTGTTCCTCGGCGCGGCGTTCCTGCTGGCGATGCAGATCGCCGGCAAGCAGGCCGGCGTGCGTCTGGCCGGGCGGATCCTCAAATGGCAGCCGGGCGAGGCTTCGATCATCGCCTGGCTGCTGCAGACCAAGGCGCTGATCGAGATCATCTTCGCCACCGTGCTGCTCGACAAGGGCATCATCACCAGCAGCACCTTCACCGCGCTGTTGCTGATGGCGCTGACCAGCACCATGCTGACCGTGCCGATCGTGACCCCGAAACTCAAACGCATGCGCGAACTGATCGGACGCAGCGCCTGACCCTCGACGGAGTTTTCATGCCCTACCGGACGACCTCACGTTTCCTGCGCACGCTCGCGCCCATCCTGCTGCCCGTCCTGCTGCTGGCGTCGCTCGCGCCGCTGGCCGCATCCGCCGCCGAGCGGGTGACCCTCACGCCGCCGTGGCGCGCCGGCGAAACCCTGGTGTACGAGGCCGAATCGGTGTTCCGCGAAGGCACGGGCGAGGAGCGCAGCGTGCGCCGAGTGAGCGATCGCAATGAACTGCGGACGGAAAGCGTCGGCCGCGACGGCACGCTGCTGACCTGGACCTCCCGCGACAGTCGGGTCGAAACCGTCGAAGGCGATCGGATCATCGCCGACATCATCGCAGCGATGACCGATGCCTACGACGGCTACCCCACCGGCATGGAACTCGATCGCGAGGGGCGCTATCGCGGGCTGCACGACATCGCCGCGGTGACGGCCAAACTGCGCGAAGTGATGACCCCGGCATTCGAGCAGAACCTGGACCGTCTGATCGGCCCGATCAATCCCAAGGCTTCGAAATACGATCGCGAGGACGCACTGGCGCAGATGCGCCTCCGGGTCCAGGAGGTGCTCGCGCAGAGCCTGGCCCCGGCCAGCGTCGAGGCGACGATGTCGAGCCAGATCCGTCCCTTGACCGCCTTCGCCGGCAAGACCCTGACCGCAGGCCGCACCTATCGCGACCGCGAGCCGCTGCGCGCCGAGTCCGACGGCAGCGCGGTGCCGGCGCGGCGCGAGTACATGCTGTCGATCGATCGCGAGGATCCGAATCTCGCCCGGATCCGCTGGACCCACACCCTCGATCCCGAGGGCGACGCCGAGGCGCTGTGGGCGCTGGCCGACACCTTCGGCGGCGGCGGCAGCGGCGGCAGCGACAAGGACGCGCGCCGAGAGCGTCCGCGCGATCTGCAGATGCGCGAAGAAGGTTCGCTGCTGTTCCGCCGCGACACCGGCGTGGTCGTATTGCTCGAAGTGGTGGCCGCGAGCCGCTACGGCGACCGCCACGACGAGCACAAGCGCATGCGCATGCGCCTGCAGGGCGCCGCGCGCACCTGGGCGCAGGAAGAGGCCGCGCGCGGGCCCTGAGCCGATGCCATGATGCGGATCGTCGCCGTATCGCTGCTGCTCTGCGTCTGCGCCGCGCCGGCCGAGGCGCGCACGGTCTACCGCTGCGTGCGCGACGGTACGGTCAGCCTCTCGACCGCGCCGGAGCCCGGCTCGACATGCGAGCCGAAGCAGATCGACGACAACGCCGTGCAGACACCGAACCTGTGGGGCGAGATGGGCGTGTTCAGCGGCACGCTGTACGAGCGCGAGCAGGACGGCAAGCTGGTCTACGGCACCCGCAATCTGCCCGGTTCGCGCGTCTACCTGCGCTTCACCGTGGACACTCCCGAAGGCGAGCCCGCGCACGAGGGCCTGGGCAAGGCCGACAACCCGCGACTGGACCGTCACGCGGCGATCTTCCGCGCCACGGCGAAGAAAACCGGAGTCGAGGACGCCTGGCTGCGCGCGATCGCGCACGCCGAAAGCGGCTTCGACGAGAAGGCGGTCTCGCCCAAGGGCGCGATGGGCGTGATGCAATTGATGCCGGAAGTCGCGCAGGAATACGGCGTCACCGATCCGTTCTCGCCGGCGCAGTCGATCGAGGCCGGCGCACGCCATTTCCGCATGCTGCTCAAACGCTACCGCAACGACCACACCCTCGCGATCGCCGCCTACAACGCCGGCATGGGCGCGGTGGCGCGCTTCGACGGCGTGCCGCCCTACAGGGAAACCCGGACCTATCTGGAAAAGCTCCAGCTGCTGTATCGCGCCTACCGCGCGGCGCTCTCGCCGCCGCCGCTGCGGCCCGCGGATGCGACGCCCGTCACCGACCGCCTGCGCACCACCCTGCCGTGACGCGCGGTGCGCGCGCGAACCCGGCATACTGGGCGCATGGCCCGCGACCTGAAACTGATCGGCTTCGACGCCGACGACACCCTCTGGCGCAGCGAGGATTACTACCTCGACGCGCAGAGCGAATTCGAACGCATCGTCGGCGGTTACGTCGATCTGGACGACGCCCACGACCGCCTCTACGCGGTCGAGAAACAGAACATCGCCCTGTTCGGCTACGGCGCCAAGGGCATGACCCTGTCGATGATCGAGGCCGCGATCGCGATCACCGAGGAACGGATCTCCGCGCGCGACCTGCACCGGATCGTGGAACTGGGCAAGGCGGTGCTGCAGCATCCGGTCGAACTGCTGCCCGGCATCCGCGAGGCGGTGGAGGAGATCGCACGCGAGCATCCGGTGGTACTGATCACCAAGGGCGATCTGTTCCACCAGGAAGCCAAGGTGCGCGAATCCGGTCTGTCGGCGCTGTTCCGGCGGATCGAGATCGTCAGCGAGAAGGACGCGCCGACCTACGCCCGCCTGCTCGCCGAATTCGGTCTGGCGCCCGAACAGTTCGCGATGATCGGCAACTCGCTGCGTTCGGACATCGTGCCGGTGCTGGAGATTGGCGGCTGCGGCGTGCACATGCCCTATCACGTGACCTGGGCGCACGAGAACGAGACCGCGCCGCCGACGGCGCTCGAGCGTCTGCGCAGCGTCGACGCCCCCGCCGGGCTGCCGGCCGCGGTGCGCTCGCTGGCGGCGGGCTGAACGCTACCGCGACGCGCGGCGGCATCACCGGCCGGGTTACAAGCCCGTTCACCGCGATCGCGGCATCGTCCATGCGCACCGCCTCCCGCGGTTTCCGGAGACTCCCATGACCCTCGCCCGCTGGCTCGCCCCCGTCGCCCTCGCCGCAGCGCTCGGTGCCGGCGCCCTGTTCCCCGCCCCCGCACGCGCCGGCGACGACGTCGTCCGCGTGATCGTCGATCTGGCCGATGTCGTGTTCCGCAACGGCGCCCCGTATTACCGCCACGGCGGCTATCGCTACGACGACCGCCTGATCGTCGAACGCGACCGCCGCGGTCGCCCGATCTACTACCGCCACCTGCCGCGCGACGCCTATCGCGACGGCCCGCCCTACGGCAACGCCTACGGCTATCACCGCAATCGCGACCATTTGATCCGCGACGGCTTCGTCCGCGACCCTTACGGCCGCTACAGCCGCCAACGCTGCGACAGCCGCGGTCGCTGCCGGGTCGAGTACTACGACCCGCGCTACGACCAGCGCAACGACTACGGCTACGGCTACGGCCGCCATCGCGACCGCGACCGCTACTGGGACGGCCGCCGCTGGCGCGACCACGACGACTGAACCTTTCCGCACTGCTTCAAGCACGCGCCGCGGCCCGCCCGCGGCGCAAGCGTTTCCGGAACCGCGTTCGCTGGACGCGGCCACCGGCCCGGACCATCATCCTGCCCTGTCTCGATCGCTTCCCCCGGAGCCTGTCATGCGCCGATTCGCCGCCGCCACCCTCCTCGCCCTCGGTCTCGCCGCCGGCACCGCCCAGGCCCAGGATTTCAGCCTCGGCTGGAACCCGCGCAGTGGCGATGTCTGGGTCGATGTCTGGCTCGGCGACATGAACCGCTACGGCAGCCGCTATCGCGATCCGTTCGTCGACGAGTTGGTGCGCTACCACGGCGCCCCGCGCGATCTGGTGGTCGATCTGCTGGCCCGGCGCTGGGCGCCCGGCGACATCTACTTCGCCTGCGCGCTCGCGAAACTGGTCGGACGCCCCTGCCGTTACGTGGTCGAGATCTGGGAACGCGACCATGGCCAGGGCTGGGGGGCGATCGCCAAGCGGCTCGGGATCAAGCCCGGATCGCCGCAGTTCCACCAGCTCAAGCGCGGCATGGTGCCGAGCTACGACCGCTGGGGTCGGCCGATCGAACTCGACGCCCAACTGCAGCGCGATTTCCCCGGCCGCGGCCGCGGCGGTCCGAAGCACCACGGCGGCCACGGCGGCGGCAAATCCGATCATGCGGGCCATGGCGGCAAGCCGGAGCAGGCCGGCGGCCGCGGCAACAGCGGCAAGGGCGGCCAGGGGCCCGGCAACAGCGGCGGCAAGGGCAACCAGGGCAAGGGAAACCAGGGCAAAGGCAAGGACTGAGCCGTGAGCGCCGCGCACATCGTGCACCGCGGCGGCTGCCATTGCCGCCGCGTGCGCTTCGAGATCGACGCGCCCGCCGTGCTCGACGCGCTCGACTGCAACTGCTCGATGTGCCGGATGACCGGCTTCCTGCACCTGATCGTGCCGGCCTCGCGGTTTCGCCTGATCGAAGGCGAAAGCGAGCTGAGCGAGTACCGCTTCAACACCGGCACTGCGCGCCACATGTTCTGCCGACACTGCGGGATCAAGGCCTTCTACGTGCCGCGTAGCCATCCCGATGGCTGGAGCGTCAATGCCCGCTGTCTCGATCCGGGCACCGTCGTCGAGCTGCGCATCACGCCCTTCGACGACAACGATCGCGAGGCCGCGACCGCGGCCATCGCGCATTTGTCGAAAACTTGAGAATCAGGGCTGCCGAGCCGCTGCGCGGCAGTCGCTGATCGCGATGCTGTACGGGATGTACAGCAACAGTTCCGCGGCCGAGGCCCGTTCCCATTCCACCCGGCTGTTGAGGCCTTCGATCTCGATCCTGCAGTCGAGCGCCATCGTCTCCAGCAGCTTCCGCGAATCCTTCGCGATCGCCTCGATCAGTTCGTAGCGGAAACGCTCCGGGCGGTTCATCACCAACGAGGTGTCGCCGCGGATCTCGATCTCGGTGCGGCCGACCTTCGCCGCGCTGCGCACGAATCTGCGCATGTCGGCGATGATCGCGTCTGCCTTCGCGGGGTCGCCGCCGACGCCGACGCGCACCTGCAGCGTGACCATGCTGGTGTCGGGGCGCTTGCCTTCGTCTGCCACGTCCACGCGGTAATTCTCGCGGGTGAGCGTGACCCGGACTTCGTCCTGATGCAGCAGGGTGTAGCGATTGCCCGCGGCGGCGATCAACTGCGCGATGGTCTCGTGGATCTCGCGCCGACGCATCGCCTCGTCGCGGCTGTCGTTGGTGAGCACGATGCTCTGCAGCAGAAAGTCGCCGGGCTTGGTCAGCGACACCGCGGGAGTATCGAGCAGGTCGCGGTAGCCGATCCTGGAGCCGGTGACGACCACGGTATCGAGCGCCTCGTCACCGCTGTCCTGCGCCGCGACCGGGGCCGCCGGCGACAGTGCGGTCGCCGCCGCGATGCAGCACAGAGCGAACACGGATCGAATGGCCATCGGGACTCCCCCTTCGCTGTGGATGCGCTCCAGCATGCCGCCCGCGGTGACGCCCGCACAAGACCGGGACGGACGAAGCGGAGCTCCCGAAGCCACACCAGAACCAACCCGCCTCCCGAACCCGAACACCCACGTCTCGATCCGGACGGAACGTGGGTGTCCCCATTCGCCCGAACGTGGGTGTCCCCATTCGAAAAAGTGGGTGTCCCCATTGGAGACGCCCATTGGATGCGGCGCCCCCTGCCTTTCGGCCCATGCGATTAGGTGTTGTAGTTCACTACATTACCTATGCAGCTGGGCTTGGAGACTTGTCGCCGACGGGTCGCCCGGGAGCGGGAGCGGGGCATGTCGCGTTGCGAACTTTCATTGAAATCAGTCGGTTACCGCTATTCTGGCGGGCATCGGGCGGTGCAGGACCTGAACCTGGAGCTGGGGCCGGGCATTCTCGGTCTGCTCGGGCCCAACGGCGCCGGCAAATCCACGCTGATGCGGATCCTGGCCACGATGACCCGCCCGAGCGAGGGCCGGGTGACCTGGAACGGGACCGACATCGCCGCCTCGCCCGACGGCCTGCGCGCCGCCCTGGGGTATCTGCCGCAGGATTTCGGCGTCTATCCGGCGCTGAGCGCCCGCGAATTCCTCGGCTTCCTGGCCGCGGTCAAGGGCCTGTCCGGGGCGAAGGCGCGCGATCGGGTCGAGCACTGCCTGTCCCTGGTCGGCCTCAACGACGCCGCGGACCGTCGCCTCGGCGATTACTCCGGCGGCATGCGCCAGCGCGTGGGCATCGCCCAGGCACTGCTCAACGATCCGACCTTGCTGATCGTGGACGAGCCCACGGTCGGCCTCGACCCGGAAGAGCGCATGCGCTTCCGTCATCTGCTCACCGATCTGGCCGGCGAGCGGCTGGTGATCCTCTCCACCCACATCGTGTCCGACGTCGAGGCCAGCGCGACCGCGATCGCGGTGATGACCGCCGGCCGGCTGCGCTTCCACGGCACGCCGGAACAGCTGATCGCGGGCGCCGAAGGCCGGGTCTGGGAATGGATGATCGCGGCAGAGCAACTGGCCGACGTGCGCAAACGCTTCACGCTCTGCGCTTCGCTGCGCCGCCCCGAAGGCATCCGCGTGCGGGTGATCGCGGACACCTGCCCGCATGCGGACGCGCAGACGGTCGCGCCCGAACTCGAAGACGCCTACACCTGGCTGACCGCCCGGTACGCCGCGGACGGCGACGACCGCACCGCGGACACGATCGCGGGCACGCACGCCGCGCTCGCTGAGGGCCGCTGACATGGACGCCCTGCCGCGTGTCCCCGCCGCCCTCCCGGCCATCCTGTTCGCCGATCTGCGCGAGCGGACGCGCACCCCGAAATTCTGGATCGTGCTCGGGCTGATGGCGTGGGCGACCTGGTGGTGCTTTCCGCCGATCGAAGCCGGCTACAGCACGCTGTCGCTGATCGACGGTTCCCGCGGCCGCTATTCCAGCGCATGGGCGGGCATGAGTCTGGCGATGATCTACGGCACGCTGCTGAATCTCGCCGGCTTCTATCTCGTGCGCGGCACGCTGGTGCGCGACATCGACACCCGCGTGTGGCAGCTGCTGGTGACCACCTCGATGACCCGCACCGGCTATCTGCTGGCCAAATGGGTCAGCCACATGGCGATCTTCGGCATGATCGCCGCGGTCGGCGTGGTCGTCGCCCTGATCGCGCAGTGGGTGCGCGCCGAAGATCGCCACATCGACCTGATCGAGCTGCTCAAGCCGCTGCTGCTGATCGCACTGCCCAGCCTCGGGCTGACCGCGATGTTCGCGATCTGGTTCGATCTGCTGCCGTGGCTGCGGCGCACCGCCGGCAATGTGCTGTTCTTCGTGGTGTGGGCGGTGATGCTGACCGTTTCGGTGGCCCCTTTCGAGGGGCAGACCGGAACCGATCCGCAGGGCTGGATCGGCGATCCGGGCGGGATCATGGTGGCGTCGCACGAACTCAACCGGGTGCGCGAGGCGCAGACCGGAAAGCCGCTGGCCTTCGGCATCAACATCGGCGGCAGTCCGATGTCGGCCGACGCGGTGCGTTTCGACTGGTCGTCCTGGCATCCCGGCCAGCAGGTCGCAGCCGGCCGCGCGTTCTGGCTGGCCTTGGCCATGCTGTTGACGGTGCTGGCGGCACCGCTGCTGGACTGGGCCGCCGCGCGCAGCGGAGCGAAGACGAAGACGAGTTCAGGCGCGGGTCGCGGTCTGCGCTGGCTGCATGCGCTGTTCGATCGCCTGCTCGATCCCCTGGCGCGCGGGCCGCTGGGCATCGCGACCATCGCCGAACTGAAACTGGTGCTGCGCCAGCGCCGCGGGTGGTGGTGGCTGGCGGCGCTGGGCGTGCTGGGCGCGCAGTTCGGCACTGCGGAGGCGATGGGCGTCGCCCTGCTGCTGGCATGGGCGCTGCCGCTGGACGTGCTTGCCCGCGGCGCACTGCGCGAACGCGACCACGGCACCGCGTCACTGGTCTTCACCGCGGCCGGCAGCGTGCCGCGCCTGCTCGCCGCGCGCTTCCTGGTCGCCGCCGCGCTGCTGTGCGCGCTCAGTCTGCCCGGGCTGGTGCGCCTGGGCATGAGCGACCCGGTCGCCGCCGTCGCCGCGCTGGCGTCGATCGTTTCGATCGCGAGCTGGGGCCTGAGCCTCGGCGCGCTGTGCCGCAACCCGCGGCCGTTCGAGTTGACGATGATCGTCGCGGTCTATGTCTGCCTCAACGGCGCGACCCTGTTCGACTTGGCGCAGCACCCGCTGACGACCCTGACCACGCACCTGATCGGCCTGCTGCCCGCCTGGCTGCTGCTGGCCTGGGCCTGGCCGCGACTGGCGCGGCGCTGAGCGACGCCGCAGCCGACGCGCCGCCCATCCGCATCACCCGCGATGGCAGGCCGTCGGTGCGGCCAGATCGTCGAGGATGGGGCAGTCGGGACGATCGTCGCCGTGGCAGCGTTCGGCGAGATCGCGGAGGGTGCGGCGCATCGCCTGCATCTCCGCGATCTTCGCGTCGAGTTCGTCGACGTGATGCAGCGCCAGCGCCTTCACCTCGGCGCTGGCGCGGTCGCGGTCGTCCCACAGTCCGAGCAGTTGCGCGATCTCCTTCATCGCGAAGCCGAGACCGCGGGCGCGCTTGATGAAGCGGATGCGGTGCAGATCGCTGTCGTCGTAGATCCGATAACCGGCGAAGGTGCGACCGGCCGCGGGCAGCAGACCGATCGCCTCGTAGTGCCGGATCATCTTCGCGCTGACGCCGCTGCGCTTCGCGGCTTCGCCGATGTTGTGCAGACCGCGGCTGCGGGCTTCGGCCAGTTCGGGACGCGGTGCGTGCTTGGACATGATCGTGACTCCGTCAGGCGCCGCGCGGCGCCCAGCGCCGCAGCAGCAGGGTGTTGGCGACGACGCTCACCGACGAGAACGCCATTGCGGCGCCGGCGATCACCGGATCGAGCAGACCGAACGCGGCCAGCGGGATGCCGACGACGTTGTAGGCGAAGGCCCAGAACAGGTTCTGGCGGATCTTGCGCACCGTGCGGCGCGAGATGTCCAGCGCATCGGCGACCAGGCCGGGGTCCGGACGCATCAGGGTGATGCCGGCGGCGTGCATCGCGACATCGGTGCCGGTGCCCATCGCGATGCCGACATCGGCCGCGGCCAGCGCCGGCGCGTCGTTGATGCCGTCGCCGACCATCGCCACCGGGCCGTCCGCCGCGAGCGCGCGCACCGCGTCGGCCTTCTGGTCCGGCAGCACGTTCGCGCGCACATCGTCGATGCCGAGCGCATCGGCCACCGCCTGCGCGGCGCCGGCGTTGTCGCCGGAAATCATCGCCGTGCGCAGACCGCGCGCGCGCAGCCGCGCGATCGCCGCCGCCGCGGTCGGCCGCGGACGGTCGCGGAACGCCAGCAGCCCGAGCAGTACGCCGCCGCCTTCGCGCGCCTCGGCCAGCCACGACACGGTGGCGCCGGCGCCGGCCAGGGCCTCGGCGCGGGTCGCGAACGCAGCGGTGTCGATCCCGGCCTCGACCAGCATGCGCGCGCTGCCAAGCAACAGTGCGCGACCTTCGACCGTGCCGCGCAGGCCGCGGCCGGGCACCGCGCGCACGTCGCTCGCCGCCGGCCGCGGCAGATCGCCCTGCGCGGCCAGCACTGCCTTCGCCAGCGGGTGTTCGCTGCCCGCCTGCAGCGCCGCGGCGCGCGCGAGCAACCCGGCCTCGTCGCCATCGAGCGCGAGCACCGTCTCCAGCGCCGGACGGCCTTCGGTGAGCGTGCCGGTCTTGTCGAACGCCACCGTGCGCACGGTATGCGCATGCTCCAGCGCTTCGGCGTCCTTGATCAGGATGCCGGCGCGCGCGGCGACGCCGGTGCCGGCCATCACCGCGGTCGGCGTGGCCAGACCCAGCGCGCAGGGACAGGCGATCACCAGCACCGCGACCGCGTTGAGCACGGCCGCGTTCCAGTCGCCGCCGATCAGGCCCCAGGCCAGCAGCGTCGCCAGCGCGAAGACGACCACCACCGGCACGAACACCGCGCTGACCTTGTCGACGAGGCGCTGGATCGGCGCCTTGACCGCCTGCGCGTCCTCGACCAGACGCACGATCCGCGCGAGCACGCTCTCGGCGCCGACCGCGCGCGTGCGCACCGCGACCAGCCCCTCGCCGTTGACCGCGCCGCCGGTGACGCGATCGCCGACCTGCCGCGGCACCGGCAGCGATTCGCCGGTGATCAGCGACTCGTCGGCGTGGGTGCGGCCCTCGATCAGTTCGCCGTCGACCGGGAAGCGTTCGCCCGGACGCACGACCACCACATCGCCCACCCGCACCTCGGCGACCGCCACCTCGCGTTCGCCGCCGTCGGCATCGCGGACCCGCGCCCGCGCCGGACGCAGCGCCTGCAGCGCGCGGATCGCCTCGGTGGTCTGGCGCTTGGCGCGCGCCTCCAGCCATTTGCCGAGCAGGATCAGCGCGATCACCACCGCCGCGGCCTCGAAATACAGCGGCCGACCGCCGTGGTGCGGCGCCGGCTGCAGCAGGTGATACACGCTGAGCCCGTAGGCCGCGGTGGTGCCGAGCGCGACCAGCAGGTCCATGTTGCCGGTGCGCGCCTTCAGCGCGCCCCAGGCGGCGCGGTAGAAGCGCGCGCCCAGCCAGAACTGCACCGGCGTGGCCAGCGCCCACTGCAGCCAGTCCGGCGGCATCAGGTGGATGCCGAAGGGATGCAGCAGCATCGGCACCACCAACGGTGCGGTCAGCACGATCGCGATCAGCAGATGCACGGTGTCGCGGCCCGGGCGCTTCGGCGGCGGCGCCTGGGCATCATCCGATGCCACGTGCGGGCGGGCGCCGTAACCGGCGGCCTCGACCGCGGCGATCAGGCGCGCGGTCATCGCCTCGACATCGGTCGCGAGCACGGTGACGTCGGCGCGCTCGGTCGCCAGATTGACGCCGGCCGCAGTCGCACCCGGCACCGCGCGCAGCGCGCGCTCGACCCGCCCGACGCAGCTCGCACAGGTCATGCCTTCGATATCCAGCACGATCGAGGTGGTCGCGGCGGTGTAGCCGGCATCGGCCACTGCGGCGACCAGGGCTGCGGCATCCACGCCGCGGGCCCGGACATCGGCGCGTTCGGTCGCGGCGTTGACATCGGCGCCTTCGACGCCGGGCACCGCGCGCAGCGCGCGTTCGACCCGGCCGGCACAGGCGGCGCAGGTCATGCCCAGCACCGGGAAGCGCAGGCCGTCGGGGACGGCCAGCGCGGGATTCTTGGAAAGCGGAGTATGGGAAGCCATGGGGCGCACCTCTCTGGAAGTGCAGGCAGCTTCGGGTCTGCCATCATGGCAAGGTCAAGCGGAGTCGGCACGCCCTCGTCGGTCTTGACCTTGCCCGCGTGGGAAGCCGCAGCCTGTCGCTGCCGGCATCCCGCCGGCTCACCGGGAGATCCCCATGCGTTTCGATGTCCAGGGCATGCACTGCGGACACTGCGTCCGCGCCATCACCCGCGCCGTGCAGGCGCTCGACCCTGCGGCACGGGTCGAGATCGACCTGACGGGCGGCATGGTCGAGGTCGATTCGGCCACGCTCGACGCCGAGCGCGTCGCGGCCGCGATCGTCGCCGAAGGCTACACGGCGACCACGGCGGCCATGGCCCCTTGACCGCGGCGGGCGCCGCGCCGGCACTCAGGGCCGGCGCCGCACCGTCCCGCCCAGCGTCACCATCAACCCGGGCACGAACAGCAGCACGCCGAACACCAGCGCCACCAGCGGCTGCGCCCGGGTGCGGTACACCAGCTCGCCGTCGCGCACGATCCGCGTGCAGCTGTCGAACAGATGACTGGCGCGCACCTCGATCCGATCGCCCTGTCTCAACTTCGCATGCGCCTTCGAATCGACATGGCAGTACGTCAACTCGCCGCCGGAGATCTTCGCCTCGTAGGTCGTCTCGCCCTCCATGTCCGACCAGGTCGACAGCGATTCGACCACCGCCGCCTCCTGCCGCGGCGGCGCGAAGTAGTCGACGATCAGGGCCAGACCGCCGAACAGGAAACACAGCGGGATCAACAGCGGGATCAGACGCTGCAGCATGCGGAGCTCCGGAAGGGTCGATTCATGCGGCCGTCGCATCCTGCGCGGGCGAACACGCGATCGGCTCGAACCATTCGACCGCCTCCATCCGCACCCCGCGCAGCGGCGCCGTGCGCAGGTGCGCCGCATGACGCGGCGCGGCGAAATAGCCGATCAGGATCGAACGCCGACGCGCGCCGCCGCGGTTGAGGCTGGCGGCATGCAGCAGATCGGCGTCGAACAGCAGGATATCGCCGGCGCTGCCGCTGAGCTGGATCGCTTGCGATTCGTCGTCGGCATCGACCGCCGGCGCGTCCGCCGCGGGCCGATGCGTGCCGGGGATCAGCCGGGTCGCACCGTTCTCCGGACCGTAGTCGTCGAAGAACGCCAGCGCATTGACCGTATCGCCGGGACGCTGATCCGACAGATCGCGATGCAGGCCCTGATGCCCGCCACCCGGCAGCGGTTCGCGGCCTTCGACCTGCGCCAGGAAGAAGCGTTCGCCGATCAGCGCACCCGCCGTCGCCACCACCTGCGGCAACCGGCAGACCGCACGGACCGTCGGGTCCAGATCCAGCAGCGCATGCCGCCAGTCCGGCCCCCGCGGCGTCGGCCATTCCGACGACGGCCGCACCCCGGTATCGAAGGCCGCGCGCAGGTCGTCCAGCCATTCGCCCGGGATGGCCCCACGCAGCAGCGCGTAGCCGTCACGATGCAGTTGGTCGCGATCGATCATCCATCCCCCCGAATGTCACGCGGCAGAGTGTCGCAGCCCTGCGGGGCGAACGCCAAGCCGGCAGCCGTTCTTCAGGCAGGCACAAAGTTCATTCCGCGTGCGGATCGACGGGCTCACGGCAGCTGGACATGCTTGACCCACAGATCGGCGGTGAACCCGAGCACCAGTCCGAGCGCGGCGGCCAGCGCGAAGCCTGCGGGCGGCGCCTGGAACAACGCCGCCAGCGTCAGCGCGAGTGCCACCCCGAGCACGGTCTGCGCCGCCAGGGTGAGCGTTCTTTTGCCGTCCATCGTGCCGAAGATCACGATGGCGCAGTACGCGCCGAACAGGAACGCCGCCACGACGCCTTTCGCTGCGCCCGCGTCGAGCACATCGACCCGCCAGAAAGCGAACAACGCAAACAGTGCGCCGAACAGGATCACGCCGAGAATTGCCCAGCGATTCATCGTCGCTCGCCTCCGACCTCGCCCTGGACGGGCGTGCGGCCGAGTCTGCTCGAACCCCGCAACCGCGGTCAACACCGACGACGGAAAGGTGGCGCACGAAGCGGAGGCGGCGCCGCCGACAGCGCGGCGCGCATCCGCTGCGTCGCCATGCGCTCAGAGCCTGTTTAATATCTCCGCATGCACCGCGTTGCACCACAGCGGCTCGCCAGGGTTCGGGCGAC
>JBIJBH010000325.1:0-4754 GCA_044345315.1 Lysobacteraceae bacterium | reverse complement strand
TGATCAAGCACTTGCGGGTTTTTCTTGGTGTTCTACTGGCAGTGGCGGCGCTGGCGTCGCCGCTGTCGGCGTGGGCGCTCGGCCTGGGGCAGATCCGGGTCCTGTCCCAGCGCGACCAGCCGCTGCTCGCCGAAATCCCCGTGGTGTCCAGCGATCCGGGCGAGCTGGAGGCACTCCAGGCGCGCCTGGCCTCGCCCGAAACCTTCGCCCGGGTCGGCCTGGCGCCGCCGCAGGGCATCGTCTCCGACCTGCAGTTCGCGGTCGCGCTCGACGCCCGCGGTCGCCCGGTCATCCGCGTCACCAGCGCCCAGCCGGTGGCGCAGCCGCTGCTGACCTTCCTGCTCGAAGTCGACTGGGGCCAGGGCCGGCTGGTGCGCGAATACTCCGCCCTGCTCGATACCCCGCAGACCGCCGCCGCGCCGGTGCAGCCGCCGATCCAGGAAGCCGCGGTCGATGCCGGCAACACCGTGGTGCGACCGGCCGATCCGCTGCCGGCGCCGCCGCAGACCGCGGCCGCGCCCACGCCGCCGCCTGCGCCGCAGCCTGCCTCTCCCGCCCAGCCCGACCCGCTGCTGGCGCCCGCGCCGGTGCCGGTGCCGCTGGCGCCGGACCCGGCAGAGGTCGCCGCCGCGGTGCCGATCGATGTCGTGACCAGCGGCCAGACCCATACCGTCCGCCCGGGTGAGACCCTCGGCGGGATCGCCGCCGGCCTCGACCGCGGTTTCGGGCTCGATCAGACCATCGTCGCCCTGCTGCGGGCCAATCCCGAAGCCTTCATCGGCGGCAACGCCAACCGGCTGCGCGCCGGTGCGGTGCTGCGCATCCCCGACGACGCGACCATCGCCGGCTTCAACCCCGACGAGGCCGCGCTGGTGGTGCGCGAACAGGCCGCGCAGTGGCGCGGGACCGGCCGTGCGCTGCCGCAGCCGCCGGCGGTGGTCGGCGCCGCGCCGTCGCCGCAGCCCGGCGCCGCGCCTGCGGAGCCAGCGGCCGCCGGCCCGCGGGCAGCGCGCGCGACCGCGCAGGCGCGTCTGGAAATCGTCCCGCCCAGCGCCGACGGCGCGAAGCGGGCGGGAACGCGATCCGGCGTCAGCGCCGGCGGTGAGGGCGACATGTTGCGACAGCAGGAACAACAGCAGACCGCGGAAACCCTCGCGGCGCGCGAGGCCGAGGTCCAGGAACTCAAGGCGCGGGTCGCTGAACTCGAGGACCTGCAGAAGAAGCAGAACGAACTGATCGCGCTGAAGGACAGCGAACTGGCCGCGGCGCAGCAGGTGCTGGGCAAGGTCCAGGACGGCGCCGGTCCGGCCGCATCGGCCGCGTCGCTGGCGCCCTGGCTCGGGATCGCCGCCGGGCTGGTGCTGATCGCGCTGGTCGCGGTGTGGTGGCTGCGCCGGCGCGCCGCTCAGGCGGTGCCGGCGCCCAGACGCGACCTCGGGCATCTCGCCGCCGCCATGCCCAAGGCCACCGACGATGTTCCGGGCGAGCCGGCGTTCGTCGACGCGCCCTCCGCCGAGCCCGAAGTGCCGGCCTGGACACTCAACGCCCCGCCGCCCGAACCCGAGCCGCCGAAGCCGGCACCGCCGGCGCGCGAAGTGCCGACCTGGCACAGCGGCGGCGCCGACATCGGCCCGCTCAATCCCGCCACGCCGGGGCAGGGCCGGCTGGATCTGGCGAAGGCCTATCTCGAAATGGGCGACCGCGACACCGCGCGCAGCCTGCTGCAGGAAGTCGCCACCCGCGGCGATACCGTCGAGGTCCGTCGCGAAGCCGAAGCCCTGCTGCAGGAGCTTGGCTGAGGCCGCGATGCGCTATGCCCTCGGCGTCGAATACGACGGCAGCGACTTCCACGGCTGGCAGCGCCTGACCGCGCACGGCGACGACGGCGGCCCGTCGACCCTGCAGGCCACTCTCGAACAGGCCCTGTCCAGCGTCGCCGCGCATCCGGTCGAGACCGTCTGCGCCGGCCGCACCGATGCCGGCGTCCACGCCGAATGCCAAGTCGTGCATTTCGACAGCGACGCCGTGCGCGCGCCGCGGGGCTGGATGCTCGGCACCACGGCGCGGCTGCCGCCGGCGATGCGCATCCGCTGGTGCGCGCCGGTGGCGGACGACTTCAGCGCGCGCTTCTCGGCCCGCGCGCGCCGCTACCGCTATCGCCTGCTCAATCATCAGGTGCGCCCAGCGCTGGGCCGGCAGTGGCTGGGCTGGGACCGTCGTCCGCTGGACGCCGCGGCCATGCATCGCGCCGCGCAGCAGTTGCTGGGCGAACGCGATTTCGAAGCCTTCCGCACCGTGCACTGCCAGGCCGCGCACGCGCGCCGCGAACTGCAGCGGCTCGACGTGCGCCGCGAGGGCGATGTCGTGATCTTCGAGGTCCAGGCCAACGCCTTCCTGCATCATCAGGTGCGGAACATGGTCGGTTCGCTGCTCGAAGTGGGCGCCGGCGAACGCCCGGAAGCCTGGATCGCCGAGGTGCTCGAAGGCCGCGACCGCACGCTCGCCGGACCGACCGCGCCGGCGCAGGGCTTGGTCTTCGTCGGCCCGCTGTACCCGCGCACTTGGCCGCTGCCCCAGGAGGTGCTGTTCGATGTCTGAGCGTTCCGTGCGCACCCGGATCAAGTTCTGCGGGCTGACCCGCGCCGAGGACGTGCGCTTGGCCTGCGCGCTGGGCGTCGATGCGGTCGGCTTCGTGTTCGCCGAACGCAGCAAGCGCCGCGTCACCCCGACGCAGGCCGCCGACCTGCGCGCGGCGCTGGACCCGTTCGTCGCCGCGGTCGCGCTGTTCATGGACAACGACGCGGCGACGGTACGCGAGGTTGTCGACACGGTGCGGCCGACAGTTCTGCAGTTCCACGGCGACGAGGACGACGCCTTCTGCGCCGCGTTCGGCCTGCCCTACCTCAAGGCCGTCGCGATGGGCGGCGCGGTTGCCCGCGCCGACGATCTCGGCGCGCGTTTCCCGCATGCGACCGGTTTCCTGTTCGACAGCCACGCCGCCGGTGAGGCCGGCGGCAGCGGCCACGCCTTCGACTGGACCCGGATTCCGCGCGACTGCCCGCGGCCCTGGCTGCTCGCCGGCGGCCTGCATCCCGATAACGTGTTCGACGCGATCCGCGCCACGCACTGCTGGGGCGTCGATGTCTCCAGCGGCATCGAATCCGCGCCCGGCGAGAAGGACGCGGCGAAGATGCGGAGGTTCGTCGAAGAGGCGCGGCGTGCCGACGACTTCGCGCATCCGGCGTAATTTTTTTGCCACGGATCTGCGCGGAATACGCGGATTGAAAAGCCTCTTTTGTCACTGCTTGATCCGCGTTCGTGCATGCGAATCCGCGGCAGGAAACAGATCTGATTTTTGCCACGAATTGACAGGATAAACGCGGATTCATACATCAAGAATTGTTTTTCAATCCGCGTGTTCCGCGTCCATCCGTGGCAACAACATCCGCTTTTTGTCATGGCTTGATCCGCGTTCATCCGCGCAAATCCGTGGCAAAGCGCGTTTCAGACGAGCGCCTCCCGCAACCACGTCGCCAACCGCCCGATCCGCGGGTCCGCATTGCGCTTCGCCGCGCACAGCACCCACTCCGCATCGGTGTCGACGAAACCCCAGGGCGCGATCAGCCGGCCGCTGGCGATGTCCTCCGCGACCAGCGGCTCCGGCGCGATCGCGATGCCGAGCCCGGCCGCCGCGGCTTCCAGCAGGTAATAGAGTCGGTCGAAACGTGTGCCCATGCGCAGCGTGCCGGCATCGAGATCGATCCGCGACGCCCACTCCTGCCAGGCCTGCGGGCGCGAGGCGGTGTGCAGCAGCGCGTGCCGCGCGATCGACCGCGGCGGCGCGTCGCGCACGTCGGCGGCGCCGGGCCACAGTGGGCTCAGCACCGGCCCGATGCGCTCCCGCGCCAGCGCATGCACCTGCCAATCGGCTGGCCAGGGCGGGCTGGCGATCATCAGCGCCGCGTCCAGACCGGCCAGCCGCGCATCCGGCCGGTTCTCGTTCGCCGACAGATGCAGCTGCAGGTCGGGGCGCTCGCGGGCAAGACGTTCCAGGCGCGGGATCATCCAGCGCGCCAGCAGGCTGCCGGGACAGCCCAGCACCAGCGGCGCCTGCTGCGGTGCGCGCCGCAGCTCGGCCCAGGCCGCGCGCAGCGGGTCGAAGGCCTCGGCCGCCGCGGCGTGCAGTCGCCGGCCCAGTGGCGTCAGCGCCAGACCGCGCCCCTCGCGCACGAACAGCGCCGCGCCCAGCGCCTCCTCCAGCGCGCGCAGGTGCCGGCTGACCGCACCGTGGGTCACATGCAGCTCCTCGGCGGCCCGGCCGACGCTTTCCAGCCGCGCGACCGCCTCGAAGGCGCGCAGGGCATTCAGCGGGGGCAGGTCGCGGCTCATGATCTGTGAGTTTTCCTGACGGGTCCGGCTGATTTTATGCCTTATCCGCCGCCGATTCGTGCGCTAAAGTGAAACATCCATGCTTTCCGGCCAACCGCCATGCTCGACACCCGGACCGACTTCAACGCCTTTCCCGACGCCGAAGGCCATTTCGACCGCTTCGGCGGCCGTTTCGTCGCCGAGACCCTGATCGGTCCGCTGCAGGAACTGGCCGCGGCCTACGACGCGGCCCGGGTCGATCCGGCCTTCATCGCCGCTTTCGACAAGGACCTCAAGCACTACGTCGGCCGGCCCAGCCCGATCTACCACGCCGAACGCCTCAGCGCCCACGTCGGCGGCGCGCGCATCCTGCTCAAGCGTGAGGA
>JBIJBH010000324.1:0-4778 GCA_044345315.1 Lysobacteraceae bacterium | reverse complement strand
CACCGCGCGGCCGACGGTCGGCGACCTCACCGCGCACGACGCGATCGCGGTCGTGGCGGACGCGCTGCCGACCGGTTTCACCGCGTTCGCGTGGACCTGCGCGGCCAGCGGCACGCCGGCGCCGACCTGTCCCGCGGCTTCGGGCACCGGCGCGATCAACAGCAGCGTGGTGCTGCCGGCCGGCAACGGCGCCGCGGGCGGCACGCTGACCTTCACCATCACCGGCACGCTGGCGGCATCGCAGTGCGCATCGACCACCAACACCGCGACCGTCGCCGCGAGCGCGCCGTTCCAGGAAGCCGTTTCGGCGCAGACCGGCTTCACCACGCCGGTGCCCGGCGGCAGCGCCGACAACAGCGCCTCGGCCGCGGTCGATCCGCTCTGCGCCGAATTGTCGATCGCGAAAACCAATACCCCTGCGTCCGGGCCGAACGATCAGCCGGCCGACAGCGTGCTGTCCGGCACCGCCACCGCCTACACCGTCGTGGTGACCAACAACGGTCCGGATCCGGTGACCGGAGCGCTCATCAGCGATACGCCGGGCAGCGGGCTGACCTGCCCGCCGGCGAACGCGGTCACCTGCACCAGCCCCGCGGCCGGCGCCTGTCCCGCAGGCCCGCTGACCGTCGCCAATCTGACCGCCGGCATCGCTCTCGGCGCCTTGCCGGCCACCGCCGGCAGCAACACCGTCACTTTCACATTCAGTTGTACCGTGCAGTAACCGGAGCCATCGCCGCATGTCCTCGCCGCATCGTCCACGTTTCCGTTCCTCCGCGCGTTCGCTGCTGTCCGGCGCCTGCCTGACCGTCGCGCTCGCGGCGCTGTGCTGGCAGCCGGCCGCCGCGCAGGTCTGTGCGTTGCCGGGCAGCGCCGGCGATGTCGTCGTCGCCGGCGGCATCGTCAACACCTACTGGACGCCCGCCGCCGGCAGCTACGGTCCAGGCTCGACCTCGATCGCGCTCGGCGGCCAGCGCGGCGCGGCGGCGACGCTCGCCGAAGGCGATCTGGTGCTGGTGATCCAGATGCAGTGCGCCGACCTCGACACCAGCGACACGCTCGCCTACGGCGACGGCGCGGCGGGCGAACCGGCGTCCGGCTACAGCGATCCGCTGTCCGGCTGCCTCGCCGGTCGCCATCAGTTCGTGCGTGCGGGCGCCGGCAGCAACAACGGCGTGCTCAGCCTCGCCGGTTCTCCCTTGACCGCGAGCTATGCGCAGGCTGCGGCGACCGCCACCGCGGGGCGGCGCACCTTCCAGGTGATCCGCGTGCCGCAGTACGCCAACGTCACCCTCAACGGCACGATCACCGCCCCGGAATGGGACGGATCCAGCGGCGGCGTGGTCGCGATCGACGCCGCGTTCACGATGACGCTCAACGGTGCGATCAACGTCGACGGCCTCGGCTTCCGCGGCGGCGGCGGCCGCAATCGCGCCGTCGCCGATCCCAACGAGCGCTTCCGCTGGGACAACGACACCCGGCACGGCATCAAGGGAGAGGGCATCGCCGGCACGCCGCGGTTCGTCAGCAACAAACGCGATCCCGGCAGCGGCGCGACCGCGACCGTCACCGATCTGGGCCTCGGCTGGGGCGGCTATCCCACCGGCACCGCCAGCACCGGCGACTTCGCCCGCGGCGCGCCCGGCAACGCCGGCGGTGGCGGTACGTTCTGGAACGGCGCCAGCGACAACGGCGGCGGCGGCGGCGGCGGCAACGCTCGCGCCGGCGGTCGCGGCGGCGCCGGTTGGCGCAGCGGCGGCTATGCCGGCATCCTCGCCGACTACAGCAACATTCCCGAGAAGAAATGGGGCTTCGGCGGCGCCGCATTCGCATCCGCCGGCATCGCCCGACTGGTGATGGGCGGCGGCGGCGGTGCCGGCGACAACAACGACAACAGCCTGCCCGAGCAGACCAGCGGCGCGGCCGGCGGCGGCATCGTCATGCTGCGCGCGGTGACCTTCACCGGCAGCGGCACGATCAGCGCACGCGGCGCGCGCGCGGCCGACAATCCCTCCAACGACGCCGGCGGCGGCGGCGGCGCGGGCGGCAGCGTCGCCATCGTGGCCACGACCTGGTCGGCCAGTGCGAGCATCAACGTCGCCGGCGGCCGCGGTGGCGATGCCTGGATCACCGGCGGCAGCGCGCACGGCGGCGGCGGCGGCGGTGCCGGCGGCGTGGTCGTCACCACCGCGCCGGTGGCGGCGACGCTCACCGGCGGCGCGCCCGGACAAACCAATACCGCCGATTCGCCGCCCGGCGGCGCCACGCACGGCGCGCAGGCCGGCGGCGACGGCATCGCCGCGACCATCGCGCCCGCCGCCGACACGCCGGGCAGCGATGTCGGCCGCACCTGCAAGTCGGAGCTGCGCATCACCAAGACCAACACGCCCGGCGTCAACGGCGAGGTCGATCAGGCCGCCGACACCGTGTCCTCGGGCGCCGCCACCGTCTACACGATCACCGTCGTCAACGACGGCCCCAAGCCCGCGAACAGCGCGGTCCTCACCGACCCCCTGCCGACCGGGCTGACCTGCACCACCGCGACCTGCACCGCCAGCGGTGGCGCGAGCTGCCCGGCACCCACCGGCGCGGCGCTGGTCGCGGCGCTGCAGGGCGCAGGCGCGGTCGTGCCCGTGTTGCCGGTGAGCGGCAGCGTCGCAATCGCATTGACCTGCACGGTGGATTGAGCGCATCGCGCGCCGAATACCGCTGGCTCGGGGCTCGGACGGCGGAGGCCTGCCCGGGATCGATCGCGACCTCGGCCGCGACCGCATCGATTTCGGCGACGACCCCACCGATTTCGATTACGATCGCGAGCAGTAACGCCTGAATCCGGTGCGCTGGCATCGATCCCGGCGGCGCCGACCATGCGGCGCCGTGGAAGCAGGCGATCGTCACGAACAAAGGACTGGGGCCCGATGACCGTTTTTCCGAACACCTTCGCTGCCGCCGTGCGCGGCAGCGCATGTCGCTGGGCCTGTCTCGCCATGATCGGCGCGGCGGCCCTGTTCGCTTCCGTCGCTCAGGCCCAGATCATCAACACGTTCGATGCCCGCGCCACGTTCGACGAACAGGGCGACATCGCCGCGATCGGCAATGTGCTGATCACCTGCCAGCCCGGCGGGACACCGGATTGCGCCGCGGTCCAGAACGGCACATCGACCGGCAACAACAACCGCACGACGCAATACGTCAACATCGATCCGGGTGCGGGTTTCACCAACTCGTCCTCGGCGAACCTCAACCTGCCGGCCGGTGCGCAGGTGCTGTTCGCCGGTCTGTACTGGGGCGGTCGCGCCGATCCGGCCAGCACGACCCGCGGCACCATCCGGTTCCGGGCTCCCGGGTCCGGCACCTACGCGACGATCACCGCCACCACGCTCGACACCATCACCGTCGCGGGCGCTGCCACCACACGTCCGTACGAGGCCTTCGCGGACGTGACCACGCAGGTGCAGGCGGCCGGCAACGGCACCTATTTCGTCGGTGAGCTGACCGCCAGCACCGGCAACGATGGCCTCGGTTTCTACGGCGGCTGGGGTCTGGTCGTGATCTATCGCGACACGACCCAGCCGTTCCGTCGGCTGACCGTGTTCGACGGCGCCGCCAACGTCAGCGGCACTTCGCCGGTGGCCGTGACAGTGACCGGGCTGCTGACGCCGGCCACCGGCGCCTTCACCACCCGCATGGGTGCGGTGGTCTGGGAGGGCGACCAGGGCATCACCGGCGACAATTTCACGCTGAACGGCACGCCCCTGGCCGATGGTCTCAACCTCGCGACCAATTTCTGGAACAGCAGCATCACCCGGCTCGGCACGCGCATCTCCACGAAGAATCCCGACTACGTCAATCAGCTCGCGCTCGACATCGATTACGTCGATGCCTCGGGCATCCTCGCCAACAGCGCGACCACCGCGACCCTGCAGTTCGGCACCAACGGCGACACTTATTTTCCGCACGCGCTGTTCTTCGCGGTCGATCTGTTCGTGCCGGATCTGGTGAGCAGCCTGAGCAAGACCACGACCGATCTCAACGGCGCGCCTGCCGCGCTGGGGGAAACGCTCGAGTACACGGTCAGTTTCAACAACTCCGGCCAGGACGGCGCCAGCCGCGTGGTGGTGACCGATCCGATTCCGGCGGGAACGACCTACGTGCCGGGCAGTCTGCAAATCGTGACCAACGCCAGCGGCGCGCCGACCGGCCCGATGACGGATGCGGCCGGCGACGATCAGGCCGAATTCCTGACCGGCCCCAACCGCGTCGTGTTCCGGCTGGGGCAGGGCGCGACCACGCTGGATGGCGGAATCGTGCCGCCCGCGCAGGGCGCGAGCATGCGTTTCCGGGTCACGGTCGACAACACGTTCGCGTTGAACGGGCAGACCTTGACCAACACCGCGACGGTCACCCATGCCTCGCAGACCCTCGGCGATGCGTTCACCCGCAGCGGCGTCGCCTCGTCCTCGGTGAGTCTGGTGGCGCGCGCCGATCTGTCGGTCTCCAAGACCAACACGCCGGCGAACGGGCCCGACGATCTGCCCGACGATTCGCTGTTGTCCGCAAGCAGCACGGTCTACCAGATCGTGGTGACGAACAACGGGCCTTCGCTCGCGGACGGCGCGCTCCTCACCGATCCGCTGCCCACCGGCCTCACCTGCACCACCGCCACCTGCACCGCCAGCGGCGGCGCGAGCTGTCCCGCGCCCACCGGCGCGGCGCTGCTTGCGGCGCTGCAGGGCGCAGGCGCTGTCGTACCCGTGCTGCCGGTGAACGGCAGCGTCGCC
>JBIJBH010000323.1:0-4779 GCA_044345315.1 Lysobacteraceae bacterium | reverse complement strand
TGGTCCCCGCTGCCGCAATGCCGCATAATCGCGCCCCCAACCTCCGCCCCCTACAGGAACCGATGCCGTGGTCAAGCCGCTGCCGCGCCTGAAGCTGCAAGGCTTCAACAACCTGACCAAAGCGCTCTCGTTCAACATCTACGATATCTGTTACGCGGTGTCCGAGGAGGATCGCCAGCGCTACATCGCGTACATCGACGAGGAATACAACGCCGACCGGCTGACCCAGATCCTCACCGACGTGGCGGAGATCATCGGCGCGAACATCCTCAACATCGCGCGCCAGGACTACGATCCGCAGGGCGCGTCGGTGACGAGCCTGATCTCCGAGGAGCCGGTGATCGACAAGAAGGACGCCGGCAAGGAGCTCATCTCCGACGCGGTGGTCGCGCATCTGGACAAGTCGCACATCACGGTCCACACCTATCCGGAGACCCATCCGGACAACGGCATCGCGACCTTCCGCGCCGACATCGACGTCGCGACCTGCGGCGTGATCTCGCCGCTGAAGGCGCTGAACTACCTGATCGAGAGCTTCGAGTCCGACATCGTGGTCATGGACTACCGCGTGCGCGGTTTCACCCGCGACGTGAAGGGCCGCAAGCATTACATCGACCACAAGATCAATTCGATCCAGGACTATCTCGCCAAGACCATCAAGGCGCGGTACGAGATGCTGGACGTGAACGTCTATCAGGAAAACATCTTCCACACCAAGATGCACGTGAAGGAGTTCGACCTGGACACCTATCTGTTCGAGGAGAAGGCCAAGAACCTCTCGTTCAAGGAACGGATGAAGATCGAGGCGCGGCTCAAGCGCGAGATCGAGGAGCTGTATCACGGCCGCAATCTGGCCGACTGATCTGGCTGATCGATCTGGTCGATCGAAGAAAAAAGCCGGCGAAAGCCGGCTTTTTTCGTGTGGGCGGGCCGGGAAGCCTGACGCCTGCGCCGAATGGCAAGTCGGCCCTTCCGGGCCTCCCGCAAAAAACTACAGCCTGTACGCGACCGCCTTCATCAGCTTCGAGGCCGCGGCCATCAGCGACGGGACCGGCGCCGGCAGCGTCTTCGCGCCGGCGGCTTCGGCGTGGTCGGCGTGGCGGATCTCGTCTTCCTTCATCACCGTGAGGATCGCGCGGCTGCGCATGTCGGCCGGGGGCAGGGTCTGCAGGTGTTCGTCGAGATGGGCCTCGACCTGGCGCTCGGTCTCGACCACGAAGCCGAGGTTCCAGCCGTCGCCGCGCAGCCCGGCGAGCACGCCGATCGCGTAGCTGCCGGCGTACCAGACCGGATTGAGCAGGCTGGGCCGGCTGTCGAGTTCGCGCAGGCGATCCGCGCACCAGGCCAGGTGATCGGTCTCCTCCTGCGCCGCGGCGTGCAGTTGCTCGCGGGTGGCCGGATCGCGCGCGACCGCGGCCTGGCCGACGTACAGCGCCTGCGCGCAGACCTCGCCGACGTGATTGATCCGCATCAGCCCGGCAGCGTGGCGGCGTTCGGCCTCGTCCAGCACCACGTCGGCCTCGGCAGCGCCGGGGTTGGGGCGCTGGGCGCGGGGCGAACCGGCGACGGTCTCCAGCGCGTTCTGGGCGTCGGCGAGCAGGCGGTCGAGCGGGCTGAGGCGGCGGGAGGCAGCGGTCATGCGGAGTGCAATCATGCGGGATGCAGTCATGGCAGACATTGTGCAAGGAAGCCGAGCGGATGCTCCACCGGTACGTCGCTGCCGGCCTGCAGATGCAGCCGACAACCGATGTTGGCGCTGAGCAGGCGGGTGGCGCCGCTGGCGCGGAGCTGATCGAGCAGCGGTCGGCGGAAGCGTTCGGCGCGGGCCGGATCGGTCAGCATCGCGGTGCCGGCGGCGCCGCAGCAGCCGAAACCGGCGTCGAGTTCGACCACCTCCAGCCCCGGCACCCGCGCCAGCAGCGCGCGCAGGGCGGCGTCGCTGCGCACGACGTTGCGCTGGGTGCACGGCAGATGCAGGGCGACCCGCTCGGGGCGCGGCGCGAATCGCAGGCGGTCGGCGCGCTCGGCGATCGCTTCGATCGCATCCCGGATCGGGACCTGCCCGGCGAGACCGGTCGACAGGGCTTCATGACAGCCGCTGGCGAGGCCCAGCACCAGCGATTGGCCGGCGAAGGCGGTGCGATTGATGGTCGCCAGCGCCTCGGCGCGGTCTGGGTCGCCGGCGTGCGCATGGAGGCTGCCGCAGCAGGTCTGCCCGGGCGGGACGATCAGGCGCAGGCCCGCAGCCGCGGCCAGCCGCACCACCGCCGCCCGCAGCGGGGCCTCGTAGGCGCGGGCGACGCAGCCGACGAACAGCGCGGCGGTGGCGTCGGGGGCGGGGGCGACGAGGCCGTCGGATGGAAAGTGGGTGTCCCCGACTTGCTGTCCGATGTGCTGTCCAGGCTCCCTGGTGTCGGGGAGAGTGGCTGTCCCCGACTTCGGAAAAGTGGGTGTCCCCGACTTCGCCGGCGGCCGCGGCAGGGGGCGCAGGGCCTGCGGCAGCAGGGGCCAGGCGATCCGATAGGCCTCCAGCAGCGCCGACAGCGCGCCGGGGCGGGCGGCGAGGGCTTCGATCGTCCGATGCCGCCAGCTCGGGGGCCGGCGCCGGCGCTGGCGGGTCCGGGCCTCGGTCAGCAGGGCGCCGTAGCGCACCCCGGCAGGGCAGACCGCCTCGCAGCGGCGGCAGCCGAGGCAGGCGTCGAGGTGGGCGTCGGCGGCGGGCGTGGGCGCGATCGGGCCGGACTCCCAAGCCCGGACCAGGGCGATCCGGCCGCGCGGGGACTCGGTTTCGAGGCCTTCCAGGCGATAGGTCGGGCAGCTCGGCAGGCACAGGCCGCACTGCACGCACTGGTCGGCGAGCGCGAGGAGGTCGACGGGAGCGGGCGGGGCGGGGGGCACGACACCATCTTCCGGGAAGCCGGCCCGCGGCGCGAGACCGGCGCCTTGCTTGCGGCGCCCCGCCCCGGCGGCTATCATCCCGCTTCTTTGTGGCCCCGGATTCCGGGTCCGCGATAAAACGCGCGGCGAAGTTCCGGCGCTCCGGCCCCGGAATCAGCCCGACCAGGTACCCCTCAAGAGTGTTCTCATGAAGACCTTCACTGCCAAGAACGAGACCGTCCAGCGCGACTGGTACCTCGTCGATGCCTCCGGCAAGACCCTCGGTCGTCTCGCCGCCGAGCTCGCCTACCGCCTCCGCGGCAAGCACAAGCCCGTCTATACCCCGCACGTCGATACCGGCGACTACCTCGTCGTGATCAACGCCGAGAAGATCGCGGTCACCGGCAACAAGCTGCTGGACAAGAAGTATCACCGCTTCACCGGCTACATCGGCAACCTCAAGACCGAAACCCTGGCCGAGGCGCTGGAGCGCCACCCCGAGCGCGTGATCGAGATCGCCGTGAAGGGCATGCTGCCGAAGAATCCGCTCGGCCGCGCCATGTACAAGAAACTCAAGGTGTACAAGGGTTCCGAACACCCGCACGCCGCCCAGCAGCCGCAAGTCTTGGAACTCTAATCGATGGCTACTCAGCAGAATTACGGCACCGGCCGTCGCAAGTCCTCCGTCGCCCGCGTCTTCCTGCGCAAGGGTACCGGCGTCATCACCGTCAACGAGCGTCCGCTCGACGAGTTCTTCGGCCGCGAAACCGCCCGGATGATCGTCCGTCAGCCGCTCGAACTGACCAAGACCACCGACAAGTTCGACGTGGTCGTCACCGCCACCGGCGGCGGCACCACCGGTCAGGCCGGCGCGATCCGCCTCGGCATCGCCCGCGCCCTGGTCGAGTACGACGAGACCCTGAAGTCCGAGCTGCGCAAGGCCGGGTTCATGACCCGCGACGCGCGCGAGGTCGAGCGCAAGAAGGTCGGTCTGCACAAGGCCCGCCGCGCCACCCAGTTCTCGAAGCGCTGATGCGTTCGCGCCGCGCCGGGAGCCCGCGCTCCCGGTGCCGGACGGGGTGCCGATGGCGTCGTTTTGGCGCTACAATCGCGCTCCTGCAGTTCTACAGCCCCGTCGCCAAGCGGTAAGGCACCTGACTCTGACTCAGGCATTCGGTGGTTCGAATCCATCCGGGGCTGCCAATACCGAAACGGACCCGCCGCAAGGCGGGTCCGTTTTTTTGTGCGCCGCCGTCGCGAGAGGGGTTGGCTCATTGTGCGCCGCGGCGAAAGTCGCCGCTTTCGTGCCGGCCTCCCTCCGCCACGGTACGGAGACGGATTGCCCGCGGCGGCCGCCGCAACTTGACCGGTTGCCGGCCCGGAGCGGACCTGCGTCATCCTGTCATTCCTTACAGGTACACGGCCCCGCCGTGCTCAGGCTATGTTCGCCCGACCGGCGGTTCGTCCGGGGAACGATTTGACAGGGGATGTTGTGCTCGATTTTCTTAGGAAGTGGCTGGGTGGCGGCCAGGAACCGAGGTCGCAGGCGTTGCCGCAGGGCATGCCGACCGTGGAACAGCGCAAGGCGGGCTTCGGGATTGCCTATGACCCCGAACTGGTACCGTCGCTCAAGCGCGATCATGCCGATCTGGTGAAGCTCTATGGCGCGATCGGCGAAACAGCCCGCCAGGGCGACTTCGGCCAGATCCCGGTGATGCTCAACGCCTTCAAGGTGCATCTGGAAGGACATCTGATCGCCGAGAACGTGCGTTTCTACAACTACGTCGAGAACTCGATGCAGGGCGACGCGGAGAGCACTGCGCTGGTGCGCAGCTTCCGTCGCGAGATGAACGCGATCGCCCGCGGGGTGGTCGATTTCGTGAAGAAGTATCAGGTCGCCTC
>JBIJBH010000322.1:0-4803 GCA_044345315.1 Lysobacteraceae bacterium | reverse complement strand
CCGCGCCGGGCTGTAGCGGGTCAGCAGCAGGTGCTCCTTGACCCGCTCGCCGTTCTCGGCGCGCTTCGTCTTCGAGGCGAGCAGGCCCAGGATGCGGTCGGAGTCGCGCACGCTCGAGACTTCCGGATTGACCACGACCACCGCCTGGTCGGCGTAGTACATGGCCAGGAACGCGCCCTTCTCGATGCCCGCGGGCGAGTCGCACAGGATGATGTCGAAGCCGTCGTCGGCCAGTTCCTTCAGCACCTTCTCGACGCCTTCCTTGGTCAGCGCGTCCTTGTCGCGGGTCTGCGAGGCGGCCAGCACGTAGAGATTCTCGAAACGCTTGTCCTTGATCAGCGCCTGACGCAGCGAAGCCTCGCCGTGGATGACGTTGACGAAATCGTAGACGACCCGGCGTTCGCAGCCCATGATCAGGTCGAGGTTGCGCAGACCGACGTCGAAGTCGATCACCGCGACCTTCTTGCCGCGGCGCGCGAAGCCGCAGGCGAGGCTCGCGCTGGTGGTGGTCTTGCCGACGCCCCCCTTGCCCGATGTGACTACGATGATTTCGGCCAAAGTCGTTCTCCCGTTGTGCTGTGACCGCGCTCAGCCGAGCGCGGCGATGTGGATGGTGCCGTTCTCCAGCCAGACCTGCGCGGCCTTGCCGCGCAGCTCGGCCGGAATGTCCTCCATGACCCGGTAGTGGCCCGCGATCGCCACCAGTTCGGCGTGGAATTCGCGGCAGAAAATGCGCGCCTGCGGGTTGTCGCGGGCCCCGGCGAGGGCGCGGCCGCGCAGGGCGCCGTAGATGTGGATCGAGCCGTCGGCGATGACTTCGGCGCCGGCGCCGACCGTGCCGAGCACGGTCAGATCGCGCTGCTCGGCGTAGATCTGCTGGCCGGAGCGGATCGGCGCGGTCTGCAGCATGCCCGGCTCCGCCGCCGCGACCGGTGCGGATGCCGGCTTCGCAGGCGCGGGCTCGGGAGCAGTCGCGGCGGCCTTGCGCGCCGGGCTGCGCGCGGGCGCTTCGGCGGCGACATCCGCGGCGTGCGTCGCGCCGCCTTCGGCAGGCTCGTACTGGGCGCGGAACTTGGCCAGCAGCGGCAGGCCGAGCTCGATCGCCAGACGCTCGTTGTCGCTGCTGCCGTAGGCCAGCGCCACCGGAATCGTGCCGGCCGCGCGCAGCGCGTCGAGCAGGGCGCGCGCGGTGGCGACATCGGGCGTGACGGGCAGGGCGCCGAAATCGACGATCACCGCAGCACGCGCGAACAGTTTCGGCGCCCGCGCGACCCGATCGCGCATCTCGGCGCCGAGCCGTTCGATGTCGAGGGTGCGTATGCGCAGATTGGCGATCCCGACCTGGCCGATCTTCAGGTCGCCGGCGAGTTCGTAGTTGGCGGACGGGGTCGTCGCGCTCATGCGTCGGTGCCGGTGGCGCGGGGCGACTGCGCCCGCAGCCGCGGCGCGATCAGCCAGGGCGTTTCGGGAAGCCGTTCGCCGTAGGTTTCGTGCACCCAGGGGTAACTGCACAGATCCTTCATCAGCATCGACGCACGCAGGCTGGTTTCGGGCATCACCTGCTGGCCGACCTCGCGGAAACCGAAGCTGCCGTGGAACAGCAGCGCCGGGTCGGGCAGCGACGCATCGCGCGCGGTGTCGAGGAAGACCTCGCAGGCCAGCAGCGGGTAACGCAATTCGGCATAGCTCTGGGCATCGGCGTAGAAGGCGCGGCCGACGCCGCCGCCGCGGCGGCGGCTCGCGACCACGATCCGGTCGATGTAGAAGAAATGCGGGAAACGCTCCCGGAACCAGCGGAAGTTGCTGGAATCGTGGGCCTTGTCGCTGCCGACGCCGATCATGAACCCGGCGAGGCTGCCGTCGCGCTCGGCGACCCGGAAGTATTCCGCGGTCTCGAAGAAATGGCGCAGACGGTTCTGGTCGAAGGGCAGGATCGTGGGGCCGGCGGCATTGTTCAGGGCAAGGACGGAATCCAGCTCGTGCTCGCGCACGTCGCGGATGGCGATCGACATTCCAATGACTCCGGCTGTGGCGTGCGCGGGCGGGGGCCGCACGGGTGGGACGCGAAATTATCGCATGCCCGCCCCGGACCGGCGACCATGGCCGCTGCGGGGGCGGAAAGCCCGGATTCCCGGGTTCCCGGATCCATCGGCCGAACGCGGCAGGCTGTCCGCCGCGGCCGATGCATGACTTCCGGTGGGGTCGACCGCCGTCCGGACCGCCTACACTGGGCCATGTTCATGCGTCTGGACCATGGTCGACTGTTGCGCTACTCGGGGTTGTTCACCTGGGGCGTGGTCGGCGTGCCGCTGATCTACGACCTCATCGTGTGGCAGGTGTGGGGCTCGGACGACCCGGAAGCGCTCCCGCCGATGAGCTGGGAGGGCTGGTTCTGCTATGTCTTGTTCGGCGTCGCCTACGCCCTGCTGACCCGGGGCTTCGGCACCCGTCGCCCCGGGGTCGTCGACTATGCGCTGCTGGGGGCCCTCACCCCCGCGGCGATCGCCCTCTGCTACTACAGCATCAGCGGTCTGGGCAGCGTGCTGCTGATGGTGGCCGCCTGCGCGCTGCCCTGGCTGCTGTCGCTGCGGCTGGGCATCGCCTGGCTGGTGCTGAGCCAGTTGGCGGTGGTGCCGGTGTTCATCCGTCGCGATCACACGCCGCTCGAAGCGGTGATGCAGTCGCTGCTGTACGCCGGATTCGCCGGTTTCGTGTACGCGACCAGTCTGGTCGCGAAGCAGCAGGCCCAGGCCCGCGAGGATCAGCGCCGGCTGAATTCCGAGCTGCGCGCCACCCGCGCGCTGCTGGCCGAGAGCGTCCGGGTCAACGAGCGCACCCGGATCGCGCGCGAGCTGCACGACCTGCTCGGCCACCACCTGACCGCGCTGAGCCTGAATCTGGAGGTCGCCAGCCATCTGTCCGAGGGCAAGGTCCAGGAACATGTTTCCCAGGCCCATTCCCTCGCCAGGCTGCTGCTCAGCGACGTGCGCGAGGCGGTCAGCCGGATCCGGGACAGCGACGACATCGACATGGCCGCGACCCTGCTGCCCCTTGCCGACAACGTGCCCGGGCTGCAGATCGACATGCGTTTCCCGCAGCCCTTCCTGCTCGACGACCCCGAGCGCGCGCATGTCCTGCTGCGCTGCACCCAGGAGATCGTGACCAACGTCGTCCGTCACGCCCAGGCCAACCGGCTGAGTCTGGAATATCGGTGGGAGGCCGAAGGCGTGCGCCTGGAGGCCCGCGACGACGGCCGCGGCGCCGAGGGGCTGACGGCAGGCAACGGTCTGCGCGGCATGCGCGAGCGCCTGCTCGCGGTCGGCGGCCAGCTCGAGATCGAGACTCGGCCGGGGCAGGGCTTCGCCCTCAGCCTTTACATGCCGGCCGCGCAGGGCGGCGGGCGTCCTGCCGACGCCGTGCTCGGGCCGGTCGCCGCCGGTCGCGCCGGTCCGGCGCAGGGTGTGGCCGCATGAGCATGCGGGCGCCTCCGTTCCGGGTCCGGCCGCGTATCAATCACGGGGCGCGTCGCGGCCGGTGCGCCGCGCGGCGCGCCCGAGACATCATGACGAAGACACAGGAGGCGACATGATCCGCATATGTCTGGTCGACGATCAGACCCTGGTGCGACAGGGTATCCGCTCCCTGCTCGCGCTCGCCGAAGGCGTCGAAGTGGTCGCCGAGGCGGCCGACGGCCGTCAGGCGGTCGAACTGATCCCCCAGATCCGCCCCGACGTGGTCCTGATGGACATGCGCATGCCGGTGATGTCGGGCCTGGAGGCGCTGCAGGCCCTGGCCCGGGCGGACCAGCTGCCGCCGACCATCATCTTGACCACCTTCGACGACGACCAACTGGTGTTGGCCGGGATGAAGGCCGGTGCCAAGGGCTATCTGCTCAAGGACGTGTCGCTGGAGCAACTGGTCGGCGCGATCCAGGCCGTGGCCGGCGGCGGCTCGCTGGTCCAGCCCGCGGTGACCCAGCGCCTGCTCTCGGGCCTGGAGCACATGCGCAACGAGTTCGTCAGCCTCGACCGCCCGGACCCGCTGACCGATCGCGAGACCGAAATCCTGCGGCTGATGGCCTCGGGCTTCTCCAACAAGGAGATCGCCAACTCGCTGGGCGTGGCCGAGGGCACGATCAAGAACCACGTCTCGAACATTCTGTCCAAGCTCGGCGTACGCGACCGCACCCGGGCGGTGCTGAAAGCCTTCGAGCTGCAGTTGATCTGAGCGGCGCCGACCGGCGCCGATTCGCGGCCGCTCCGCACCCTGCGACGCTCGTGCGCCTCCGTTCGCGGCCGCGTCCGACGCGGTCGCGGGCGACTTCCGGTCGACCGATCCACGGCCCCTGCCGACGCGCGGCCGGCGGCATCCCGGCCGGTCCCGGCGTCCGCCCGGGCGCCTGTGTCGGCAGCCGTCCGGCCCCTCGCCGCGCACCGTCCTTCCCTGATACGATTCGGGTCTTGCCCGCCATCTGCCGGCATTGGTCCCGGAGAGCCCTGAATGACCCGTCTGCTCGAGATCCTGATTTCCCTGGCGATCGTCGCCACGCTGTTCCTCATCGTCGGCCTCGTGCTGCCCTCCAGCCGTTTCCTCTCCGAGCGGGTGGAAACCAATCGCAAGCTCACGATCGTCTACGACACCCTGAATGGCTTCAAGCGGTTCAAGGACTGGAACGCGATCCCGCTGCGCGACCCCGGCATGGAAATGACGCTCTCCGGCCCCGAGTCCGGCGTCGGCGCCAAGTTCAGCTTCAAGTCCGACAAGCCCGATGTCGGCAACGGCAGCTGGGAAATCGTCGAGAGC
>JBIJBH010000025.1:0-16443 GCA_044345315.1 Lysobacteraceae bacterium | reverse complement strand
CGCGGTGCTGCAGCGCAAGCTGTTCAGCCTGCCGAACGTCACCGTGATCGTCTCCGGCCAGACCACCGAGGTGCTGGGCGACGGCCGCCGGGTCACCGGTCTGACCTGGCTCGATCGCGGCACCCACACCGCGCACACGCTGGCGGTGGAAGGGGTGTTCGTGCAGATCGGCCTGCTGCCCAACACCGAATGGCTCAAGGGCACGGTCGAACTGAGCGCGCGCGGCGAGATCGTGGTCGACGACCGCGGCCAGACCTCGCTGCCCGGGGTCTTCGCCGCCGGCGACGCCACCACCGTGCCCTACAAGCAGATCGTGATCGCGATGAGCGAAGGCTCCAAGGCGGCCCTGGGCGCGTTCGATCATCTCATCCGGACCAGCGCGCCGGCCGAGGAAGCGCAGGCGGCATGACGCCATCGGAATGAGCGCGTCGCGAAGGCGGTTCGCCTGAACAAAATGCGCAAGCCTGTCAGAAGAGACAGGTCTCGCGGAGCGGCACATGCGGCCGCATTCGCGGTAAGTTGCAGGGGCGTCGCGACACCACGGTCGTCACGAGGGTCCTGAATGAATCTGCGCGATCTCAAGTACCTGGTCGCCCTGGCCGATCACAAACACTTCGGCCGGGCCGCAGCAGCCTGTTTCATCAGTCAGCCGACCCTGTCGACGCAGATCCGCAAACTCGAAGAGGAACTGGGCATCGCCCTCGTCGAGCGGGCGCCGCGGCGGGTGATGCTGACCGCGGCCGGCCGCGATGTCGCCGACCGCGCGCGCCGGATCGTGGCCGATGTCGAAGAGATGCGCGAGGTCGCGCGGCGCAGCCAGGACCCGGAAGCCGGCACGGTGCGGCTGGGCATCTTTCCGACCCTCGGGCCCTACCTGCTGCCGCACGTGGTCTCGCAGGTGCGGCATCGCTTCCCGCACCTGGAGCTGCTGCTGGTCGAGGAGAAAACCGAAGTCATCCTGCGCCAGCTGCGCGAGGGCCGGCTCGACGCCGGGGTGCTGGCGCTGCCGCTGCACGACGACCAGCTGCATCTGGAATTCCTGTTCGAGGAACCCTTCCTGCTCGCGGTCCCGGAGGGGCATGCGCTGGCCGGCGGCAAACCGCTGTCGATGCGCGACCTCGCCCAGGAAAGCCTGCTGCTGCTGGAGGACGGGCACTGCCTGCGCGATCAGGCGCTGGACGTGTGCCAACTGGCCGGCGCCAGCGAAAAGAGCGGGTTCCGCGCGACTTCGCTGGAAACCCTGCGGCAGATGGTCGCGGCCAACGTCGGGATCACCCTGCTGCCAGTGCTGGCGGTGAAGCCTCCGGTGGCGTCTTCGCAGGACATGCACCTGCTGCCGTTCCGCAACCCGCCGCCGAGCCGGCGGATCGCGATGGTCTGGCGCCGCAGTTCGGCGATGTCCCAGTTCCTGACCCGGCTGGCCGCGGTGTTCCGCGACCTTCCCGCCGGCCTGCTCGATACCGGCCAGTTGCCCGGCCGGCCGCCGCCGGCGAAACCGGCCGCGCGCAAGCGGGCCAAGGGTCGGGCCGGGGGCTGAACTGCGGGAAGGCGACGCGGGACTGTCGCGTCGTTTCATTCACGAAAACTATTGATTTCATCGAAACAATCGACGACACCTTTGCCTCGGGTGACGTATGCTCGGGCCATGAATCCATCGTCGCGAGGCTGCGGACCATGAGCCTGAAGGGTTCGAAGACCGAAGAGAATCTGAAGGTCGCGTTCGCCGGCGAAGCCCAGGCGAACCGCCGCTACCTGTATTTCGCGCAGAAGGCCGACATCGAGGGCTACAACGACGTGGCCGCGGTGTTCCGCTCCACCGCCGACGGCGAGACCGGGCACGCGCACGGCCATCTGGAATACCTGGAGCAGTGCGGCGACCCGATCACCGGACTGCCCTTCGGCGCGACCTCCGACAATCTGAAATCCGCGATCGCCAGCGAAACCCACGAATACACCGATCTGTATCCTGGCATGGCCAGAACCGCCCGCGACGAGGGCTTCGACGAGATCGCCGACTGGTTCGAAACCCTGGCCAAGGCCGAACGCTCGCACGCCAACCGCTTCCAGAAGGCGTTGAACGAGCTCGGTGCGTAGCCGGAACCGCGCCCGGGTCGTCCTTCAGGCGAGGGGCGACTCCGCTTTCTTCCGCGCCACCCTCTCCCGGCGCGGAAGAAAGCAACCTTGTTCCCGGCCCCGCCGTGCCCGGGGATGACACACTGGCCTGCGTATCGTCACGGATTCCGCCATGCCCGTCCTGCGCCGCAGCGACCTCCATGCCCTCGAGACCTACGCGCTCGAACGCGCCGCGTTCCGCGCCCGCGTGCTCGCGCACAAACGCAACCGCAGGCTGCAGCTCGGCGCGCATCTGAGCCTGCTGTTCGAGGATCGGCTGACGGTGCAGTACCAGATCCAGGAAATGCTGCGGATCGAACGCATCTTCGAACCGCAGGCGATCCAGGCGGAACTGGACGCCTACAACCCGCTGATTCCGGGCGGGCGCGATCTGCGCGCGACGATGCTGATCGAATACCCCGACCCGGAGCAGCGGCGGGCCGAGCTGGCGCGGCTGGGCGGGATCGAGCATCGCGTCTACGCCGAGGTCGACGGCCACGGCCGCGCGACCACCCGTGCCGATGAGGACCTGACCCACAGCGACGAGGGCAAGACCGCGGCGGTGCATTTCCTGCGTCTGGATTTCTCGCCGGCGCAGATCGCCGCGCTGCGTGCAGGCGCGGCGCTGGCCTTCGGGCTCGACGATCCGCGGATGCCGCTGCGGCTGACCGCGCCGGAGGCGCTGCGCGAGGCGCTGTTGCCGGATTTCGATTGAAAGCACCGCCATCCTCGCGCAAGCGAGAACCCAGGTCTCAGCCATGGCCGCACATGCCATCTCGCGGGGGCGAGGCGGAGGTTTTTGCCACTTCCACGGGCGAAGGTCGCGGGTAGACTGAGCGCAGCACCCCACGATCGGAGTCACGATGCTGCGCTGGCTGCTGCTGTTCGTCGCGATCGCCGTCGCCGCGTGGTGGCTGGCCACACCATCCGCGCCGTCGCGCGGCGGGGATACGGGTGCGCTGGTCGCGGCGCCGCTGCAGACCGCGCCGGGGTGTCCGCTGCCGTCGCTGTCGGCGGTCGGCGACGGCACGGCGCAGAGCCCGGTGCCCGCGGGGATGGCGGCGTTCGCGCTGGGCGATGCGCAGGCGCGGCCGCTGGCCGGGTTCAGCGTCGCCGCGCGGGTGCTGTCGCGGCGCGAGTACGAACACGACCGCGAGGCCGACTACGCGCCGCTGGATCTGGCGCTGGGCTGGGGCCGGATGCGCGACGACGCGGTGCTGTCGCGGCTGGACATCTCGCAGGGCGGCCGCTGGTACCGCTACCGCTGGAACGACGCGCCGCCGCTGCCGCCGGAGGAGATCGTGCGCAGCAGCGCGAACATGCATCTAGTGCCGGCCTCGCCGACGGTGGCTGCGGCGCTGGATGCGGTCGAGGCCGGCGACGCGGTGCGGATCGACGGCTGGCTGGTGCAGATCGAGGCACGCGACGGCTGGCGCTGGCGCAGCTCGCTGACCCGCGAGGACGCGGGCGCCGGCGCCTGCGAACTGATCTACGTCTGCGCGGTGGCCCGACGCTGAGCGTCGCGCTCGACCCCTGCCCGCTCGATCTGCGCCCGCTCACTCCACAGGGATGCCGACCGGACAGCTCACGCCGGTACCGCCGAGGCCGCAATAGCCGTTCGGGTGTTTGGACAGATACTGCTGATGCTCGTCCTCGGCGTAGAAGAACGTCGGCGCCGGATACGCGATCTCGGTGGTGATCGCGCCGAGTCCTGCGGCCTGCAGGCGTTCGGCATAGGCCTCGCGCGCGGCGAGGGCGGCCGCGTGCTGCACCGGCGTCTCGCAGTAGATCGCCGAGCGGTACTGGGTGCCGACATCGTTGCCCTGGCGCATGCCCTGGGTCGGGTCGTGACTTTCCCAGAACACTTTCAGCAGCGCTTCGAACGCCACCTGCGCCGGGTCGTAGACCACCAGCACCACTTCGGTGTGGCCGGTCTCGCCGCTGCAGACCTCGCGATAGGTCGCGTTCGGCGTATAGCCGCCGGCGTAGCCGACCGCGGTGGTGAACACCCCGGGGATCGACCAGAACTTGCGCTCGGCGCCCCAGAAACAGCCCATCCCGAACTGCGCCCGGGCCAGCCCCGGGAACTCGCCGCGCAGCGGGCGGCCGTGGACATGGTGGACATTGCGCAGCGGCATCGGTTCGGCGCGCCCGGGCAGCGCGCGCTCGGGCGAGGGCATGCGCTGCTTGTGCGCGCCGATGCCGAGCAGACCGGTCAGGGAATCGAGCATGGAACAGTCTCCCTCGCGAAAGTCGATGCGGCGCCTGCGGCCGACAGGACCCGACGCGCACCGCGAGCGCGCAGCATGCGGGCGGCGGGGCCGGGGTTCAAGCGGTGGCCGAGCGCGGCGCGAACACCGCCGGCGCGACGCTGACCCGGTTGCGGCCGGCGCGCTTGGCCGCGTACAGGGCCTTGTCGGCGCGCTCCACCGCCGGATTGGGCGCCTGCTCGTGGCTCAGCCGGGTCGCGACGCCGATGCTCACCGTCAACCGCACCGACCGCTCCTGATGCTGCAGATCGGCGGTTTCCACCGCGACCCGGATCTGCTCGGCGATCGCGCGCGCCATCTCGGTCTGGCGGCCGGGCATCACCACCAGGAACTCCTCGCCGCCGTAGCGGCCGAAGCTGTCCTCGTCGCCTAGCTGGGCGCCGATCAGGCGCGCGATCTCGCGCAGGCAGTGGTCGCCGCAGGCGTGCCCGTGGCGATCGTTGACCGCCTTGAAATGATCGATGTCGACGAACAGCACCGACAGCGGCGCTTCGGCGCGGTGGGCTTCCTGGAAGGTGCGGGTCAAGGCCTGATCGATGCTGCGCCGGTTGAGCGCGCCGGTCAGCGAATCGACCTCCGCGGTGTGGCGCAGATGCAGGGCGGTGAACGCCTCGTCGATCTGCAGCACCGCGATCCGCGCCAGTTCGCGCGCGATCGCCAGTTCGTCGGGGTGGAACACGGTCGCGCCGGCCCGCTCCAGCACCAGCGCGCCCCAGGCCGGCGCGCGCACCGGCAGCGAGACCGCGGCCTCGATCGCCACCGGCACGCTGTCCTGACTGCGGGTCACCGGCTGCTGCACGTCGATGTGGATCGCCAGCTTCTGGCGCAACTGCGGCAGTCGCGGCACGACGCTCTCGACCAGCGCGTCCAGCGCCGCGGCCGGATGCGCGGCGTAGGTGTCGCGGCCGTGGAAGCCGCGCACCACCGCCAGCATGCGATCGGCCGGCACGATCCGACGCAGGTGCTCCAGCAGCAGGCGCATCGCCTGCGGCTGGATCTCCTCCTCGGCGACCCCGCGCAGCCCCATCTGCAGCGCGGTCAGCAGTTCGCTGCGCACCGCCTCGCGGTACATCCGGCGTTCGGAATCGGCGCGCGCGCGCTGTTCGCGGTCGCGCTGCTCGCGGTAGCGGCTGATCCGGCTGATGAGGCCGACGCTGACCATCGCGGCGCTGATCATGATCGCGGCCTGATAGCCGTACAGCACGGTCAGGGTGGTCGGCAGCAGTCCGCGCGCGCCCAGCTCCCAGGCCAGCGCGGAGAGGCCGATGCCCAGGGTCGAGACGAAGACCGCCCCCGCCAGCAGCACCCGCCGGCGCCAGGCATCGGCGAGCACGTAGAGGCCGACCCCGGTGCCCACCAGCCACAGCGCCGGCACCAGCCAGGCGGTCAGCGGGTCCAGACGCTCGCGCCAGGCGATCAATACGCCGGCCAGCAGCAACAGCAGCACGCAGCCCTGCTCGATCGCCCGGGCCAGTTCCGGCCGGCTCTGGCCCAGTTCGGTGTAGCGCAGCACGATCCGCAGCGCCGCGACCTCGAACACCAGCGAGGCCGCATGCAGCCCGGAGCCGCCGAGTATGGCGAACAGGCCGAGCGGGTCGAGCAGCGCCATATGCCCGTTGTAGACCGCGACCAGCAGCCCGCCGGCCAGACAGAAGGCGAAGAACGACAGGAAACTGCGGTCGCGCGAAGCGAAGAACAGGGCCATCGTCATCAGCCCGAGGGTGAACAGGCTGGCATAGGCCAGACTGGTCACGATCGTGGCCTTCTGCAGTTGATGGCCGGCCAGTTGCTCGGACATGACCTGCGGACGCAGCGTGGCGTTGCGCAGCCCGGTGGCGGTCATGCGCAGGCGGATTTCGCCTTCCCAGGTCGAAGGCAACCGGAACAGGTAGGCCACCGGCAGCGGACCCTCCTGCGGTTCGGGGCGCAGGAAGTTGCGATCGCCGCTGTCCCATGCGCCTTCGACTTCCAGGCGCACCGACTGCAGCGGCACGCGCGGGATCCAGACCACCCAATGCGCGGAATCGCGGTCCGGCGGCGGCAGCACGAAACGCAGTTCGGCGCTGGACGCGCTGGCGTTGGCGGCGACGTCAAGGCGCAGGGCGCGGCCGTCGCGGCTCATCTGCGCCAGATGCCCGGAGGCGTCGGGCAGCGGCCGCAGCTGCAGCGGCAGGGGCTCTTCCTGCGGAACGCGGGTCAGACCGGGCGTCAGGGCGTACACGCCCAGCAGCAGCAGGAGCGTCATGCCGACGGTCCGCCACCAACTATGCGGGATGTCGCGGAGACTCAGATCCATGGCTCGGCCGCGCCGCCCGCCGATCGTCGCCCGCGCACGGGCGCGCACGGCGCATGAGCGCCGCTCCGGTCGACTGCTCCGGATGGATCGGCCTGCACGGCCATCGTCCGCCCCCTTTCCCTGCTGTTGCCCAGGCACTGCCGCGGCATCCCGACCGACCGGTCGGCGCACGAACCTGTCAGATCGGACAGTAGCATCCGGACACGCGCGCCGTCAGCCGGGCGGCCGCACGGGTCCGCAGCGGACGCCGCCGCCCCAAAGACCCGGCCACCCACTAAACTGGCGGTTTTCGCACTGCGCATCATCTGATGACCCCGGACACCTCCACGGCCCACCCGCCCGCCGACGCCGAGCGTCGACAGGATTTCATTCGCCAGATCGTCCGCGAGGACCTCGCCAGCGGCAAACACCGCGCCGTGCGCACCCGTTTCCCGCCCGAACCCAACGGCTATCTGCACCTGGGGCACACCCGGGCGATCTGGACCGATTTCGGCATCGCCGAGGAATTCGGCGGGCGCTGCAACCTGCGCCTGGACGACACCAACCCGGCCAGGGAAGACCCCGAGTACGTCCGCGCCATCCAGGACGATGTACGCTGGCTCGGCTACGCGTGGGCGGAACTGCGTCACGCTTCCGATTATTTCGAGGTGTTCTACCTCGCCGCCGAAAAGCTCATCCGCCAGGGCGACGCCTTCGTCTGCGACCTGTCGGCGGACGAGGTCCGCGCCTACCGCGGCTCGCTGACCGAGCCCGGTCGCGAGTCGCCCTACCGCAACCGCAGCGTCGAGGAGAACCTGGACCTGTTCCGGCGCATGCGCGCCGGCGAGTTCCCCGACGGCACGCGCACCCTGCGCGCGAAGATCGACATGGCCAGCGGCAACATCAACCTGCGCGATCCGGCGCTGTACCGGATCAAGCACGTCGAGCACCAGAACACCGGCGACGCCTGGCCGATCTATCCGATGTACGACTACGCGCACTCGCTCAGCGACGCGGTCGAGGGCATCACCCATTCGCTGTGCACGCTGGAGTTCGAGGACCATCGCCCGCTGTACGACTGGTGCGTGGACAAGGTCGATCTGGCGCATCACCCCGAACTGCTCAAGCCGCTGACCGACCGCGGCCTGCCGTTCGAGGCCAGCAAACCGCGCCAGATCGAATTCTCGCGGCTCAACCTCAACTACACGGTGATGAGCAAGCGCAAGCTGATGACCCTGGTCGAGGAAGGCCTGGTCGACGGCTGGGGCGATCCGCGCATGCCGTCGCTGCAGGGCATCCGCCGCCGCGGCTACACGCCCGAGGCACTGAGGCTGTTCGTCTCGCGCCTCGGTCTGTCGAAACAGAATTCGCTGATCGATTACTCGGTGCTGGAAAACACATTGCGCGAGGATCTCGACGCGCGCGCGCCGCGGCGGATGGCGGTGCTCGATCCGCTGAAGTTCGTGCTGACCAATCTGGCCGAGGATCACGCGGAAACCCTGACCTTCCCCAACCATCCCAAGGACGAATCGTTCGGCAACCGCAGCGTGCCGTTCTCGCACGAACTGTGGATCGAGCGCGAGGACTTCGCCGAAGTGCCGCCGAAGGGCTGGAAGCGGCTGGTGCCCGGCGGCGAAGTGCGACTGCGCGGCGCCGGCATCGTGCGCTGCGACGAGGTGGTGAAGAACGACGCCGGCGAGATCGTCGAACTGCGCGGCACGCTGGATCTCGAATCGCGCCCCGGCATGCCCGGCGCCGACCGCAAGATCAAGGGCACGATCCACTGGGTCAGCGCGAAGCACGCGGTCGCGGCGGACGTGCGTCTGTACGACCGCCTGTTCACCGTGCCCAACCCCGATACCGACGCCGAGGGCAAGACCTATCGGGACTATCTGAACCCCGACTCGCGACGCAGCGTGCGCGGCTACGTCGAGCCGGCCGCCGCCGCGGCTGCGCCGGAGCAGGGCTTCCAGTTCGAGCGCATGGGTTATTTCGTCGCCGACCGTTTCGACCATCGCCCCGAAGCGCCGGTGTTCAACCGCAGCGTCACCCTGCGCGACACCTGGGCCGCGGGCGGCTGAGCCGGTTCGCATCCCCCCGTCCCCGCACTCGTCCGAGGAGAACCGCATGCGTTTCGCCGTCGCGTTCACCCTGCTGCTCGCTGTCGCCCTCGTCGGCGGTTGTACCGCCCCCGCGCCCTCGGCACAGGCGCCGGAAGCGACGCCCGCTCCGGTCGCCGCTCCGGTCGCCACGCCTGCGCCCGCGCAGCCGGCACAGCCGACCGCGCCGCCGATCGTGGCGGAGAAACCCGCGGCCTTCGATCCGGCCGCACCCGACCGCGCCTGCCGCACGAACGCCGACTGCGCGGTCAAGGACGTCGGCAACTGCTGCGGCTATTTCCCGATGTGCGTGAACAAGGACGCGAAGACCGATCCGGCCGCGGTGCGCGCGGCCTGCGAGAAGGCCGGCATGGCCTCGGTCTGCGGTTTCCGCGAGGTCAAGGGCTGCCAGTGCGTGCAGGGCCGCTGCGAGGACATCGCCGAAGGCGGCCCGGTGGCGATGTGATGCTGTACGCGCAGGTCCATCTCACCCTGCCGGCCTGGGTCCACGACGCGGTCGACACCGCGCGCGTCTATCCGACCGACGCCGACAAGGTCTCATTGGCGATCGCGCTCTCGCGCGGCAACGTCGAACACGCCAGCGGCGGCCCGTTCGGTGCCGCAGTGTTCGGCCCGGACGACCGCATCGTCGCGGTCGGCGTCAACCGCGTGCTGCCGCACAGTTGCTCGGTCGCCCACGCCGAGATGATGGCCTACATGCTCGCGCAGCAGCGCACCCAGCGCGCGCGGCTCAATCGCGATCAGGACGATCGCGCGGTCGGCCCGATCGTGCTGGCCACCTCTTCGCAGCCCTGCTGCCAGTGCTACGGCGCGACCATCTGGGCCGGCATCGACCGTCTGCTGATCGGCGCCCGCGCCGAGGACGTGATGGCGCTGACCGAATTCGACGAAGGCCCGCTGCCGGCGGACTGGATCGGCGAGCTGGAGAAACGCGGCATCGCCGTGACTCGCGACATCGAGCGCGAGGCGGCCTGCGCCGTGCTGCGGATGTACGGCGAGGGCGGCGGCTCGAGATATTGATGCAGGGCCTCCTCTGCTACTGCCGCGCCGGTTTCGAACCCGAGCTCGCCGCCGAACTCACCGAGCGCGCCGCCGAGGCCGGGCACGCGGGCTATGCGCGCACCGAGCGCAACAGCGGCCATGCGCTGTTCCTCTGCGACGATGGCGATGCGCTGTCGCGCGCGCTGCCCTTTGACGAGCTGATCTTCGCGCGGCAGAAGCTGCGCCTGATCGCCGAATTGCGCGATCTCGATCCGAAGGACCGGATCGCGCCGATGCTCGATGCGCTCTGTGGGAGGCCCGGAAGGGCCGACATGCGCATGCCTCGGCCCGAGTCGGGCCTTCCGGCCCTCCCACAAAAAGCGGCGTTCGGCACGCTGGTGGTCGAACACCCCGACAGCGACGCGGCCAAACCGCTGGCCGGGCTCGCGCGCAGTTTCGGCAACGCCCTGCGCCCGGCGCTGCGGAAGGCCGGGCTGCTCAGCGCGCAGGACAACGATCGCCTGCCGCGCCTGCATGCGTGCTTCGTCGCCGGCGATCATGCCTTCCTCGCCGAGAGCGACCCGCGCGACAGCGCGCCGTGGCCGATGGGCGTGCCGCGGCTGAAGATGCACGCCGACGCGCCGTCGCGCTCGGCGCTGAAACTCGAGGAAGCTCTGCTGGTGCTGCTCAGCGCGGACGACCGCAGGCGCCTGCTGCGCGAAGGCATGCGCGCGGCCGATCTCGGCGCCGCGCCGGGCGGCTGGACCTGGGTGCTGACCCGGCACAAGCTGCAGGTGACCGCGATCGACAACGGCCCGCTGCGTCCGCACGTCATGGACACCGGTCTGGTCCAGCACCTGCGCGCCGACGGTTTCGCCTGGCATCCGACGAAACCGCTGGACTGGATGGTCTGCGACATGGTCGAACAACCCTCGCGGGTCGCCGCGCGCATGGCCGAGTGGTTCCGCGAGGGCTGGTGCCGGCACGCGATCTTCAACCTCAAGCTGCCGATGAAGAAGCGCTGGCAGGAAACCCGATTGTGCCTGGACCGCTTCGCCACGCAGGCCGGGAAACCGCTCACGATCCGCGCGAAGCAGCTCTACCACGACCGCGAGGAAATCACGGTGTTCGCCACGCCGGCCGGTTGAATCCCACGGACCGCTTCCGGCCCGTCATGTCCGTCTGTTAAGTTGGCGGCATGGCCGTCGGCATCCTCCTCATCACCCATCCCGGCATCGGCAGCGCCCTGGTCGCGGTCGCGACCCGACTGCTGCGGCAATTGCCGCTGAAGACCGAAGCCTACGAGCTGGACTTCGACGCCGACCTCGACGCCGCCCTGCCGCAGGCCAGCGCGGCGCTGCGTCGGGTCGACGGCGGCGACGGCGTGCTGATCCTGACCGATCTCTACGGCGCCTCGCCGAGCAATCTCGCCGCGAAGGTCGCCCGCCTCGGCACGCCGGCGCGGCGGGTGTCCTCGCTGAATCTGCCGATGCTGCTGCGGGTGATGAACTACGCCGAGCTGCCGCTCGACGAACTGCCGGCGGTGGCCGCGGCCGGCGCCCGCAACGGGGTGATCCATGACGACGGCTGATGCGATGACGGCCGGCACGACGACGGCCGGGACGACAAGGACAATCCGGGGGCCCGCACCATGATCGAACGCGAACTCGTCATCCAGAACCGGCTCGGCCTGCACGCGCGGGCCACCGCCAAACTGGTGCAGACGATCTCGGGCTTCCGCTGCGGCGCGACCGTGGCCGCGAAGGGCCGCGAGGTCAACGCCAAGAGCATCATGGGCGTGATGCTGCTGGCCGCCGGCCAGGGCAGCAAGGTCGTCGTGCGCACCGACGGCGATGACGAGCAGGCGGCGATGGACGCGATCGTCTCCCTGTTCGAACGCAAGTTCGACGAAGACGGCTGAGGACGACCGATGCGGCGCATCCTCTCCGGCCAGGGAGCATCGCGCGGCGGCGCGCTGGGGCGGGCGCGGGTGCGCCTGCCGCATGCGCTGGAGGTGGTCGAGGAGCGGATCGAACCCGAACTGGTCGACGCGGAACTCGACCGGCTGCACGAAGCGATCGCGGTGGTGCGCGGCGAGATGCACGCCCTGCGCGAGCGCCTGCACGGCGCGCTCGCGCACGAGGTCGGCGAGTTCCTCGATCTGCATGCGCTGCTGCTGGACGACCCCGAACTGCTGGCCGGGCTGGACGAATTGATCCGCACCGGCCGCTACGCCGCCGACTACGCCCTGCGCCTGCAGCGCGACCGCATCGCCGCGGTGTTCCAGGGCATGGACGATCCCTATCTGCGCAGCCGGATCGACGACATCGACCAGGTCGTCGGCCGGATCCATGCCGCGCTGCACAGCCGCGCCGCCGAGCTGCAGGGCATCGCCGGCGACATCCTGGTCACCGACAGCGTGGCGCCGTCGGAACTGGCGCAACTGCATGCGCAGGGCGTGCTGGCGGTGGTCACCTCCGGCGGCAGCCCGCTCTCGCACAGCGCGATCCTCGCCCGCAGCCTGCACATCCCGCTGGTGATCGGCGCCGCGCACGCGCTGCAGAAGGTCAACGACGGCGACGTGCTGATGGTCGACGGCGGCAGCGGGCTGGTGATCCTGGAGCCGGACGCCGACGACCTGCGCGGACATCGCGAGCGCATGCGCGAGTACGCGCGCGAACGCAAGCAGTTGCACCGGCTGCGGCGCGAACCGACCCGCACGCTCGACGAGGTCGACATCAAGCTGTGGGCCAACGCCGAGTCGCGCGAGGACGTGGCCGAGGCGCACGCACTGGGCGCGGCCGGGGTCGGCCTGTACCGCACCGAATTCCTGTTCATGCATCGCCCCGCCGACAATCGCCACAGTCCGCCGGACGAGGAGGAGCAGTTCCGCGCCTATCGCGATCTGGTGCTGGGCATGACCGGGCGCACGGTGACCATCCGCACGCTCGACATCGGCGCCGACAAGGCCGACGCCACCGGGCTGGTGCTGACCGGCGAGCCCAACCCGGCGCTGGGCCTGCGCGGCGTGCGCCTGTCGCTGGCGCGCGCGGGCCTGTTCCGCACCCAGTTGCGCGCGATCCTGCGCGCCACCGGCTACGGCCCGGTGCGGATCCTGGTGCCGATGATCAGCGGCCGCGAGGAAATGCTCGCGGTGCGCGCGCTGGTGCGCGAGACCGAGGCGGAACTGCGCCGCGAGGGCCAGGCGATCGCCGACAACGTGCCGATCGGCGCGATGATCGAGGTGCCCTCGGCCGCGATCGCGCTGCAGACCTTCATCGCCGAGACCGATTTCCTGTCGATCGGCACCAACGATCTGGTCCAGTACCTGCTCGCCGCCGACCGCACCAACGAGGCCCTCGGCGATCTGTACTCGCCGCTGCATCCGGCGGTGCTGCGGCTGATCCACGACGTGATCCGCGCCGCGCGCGTGCAGCGCAAGCCGGTGGCGGTATGCGGCGAGATCGCCGGCGACCCGATGTTCGCGCCGCTGCTGCTGGCGCTGGGGCTGGAGGAATTCAGCCTGCATCCGGGCACCCTGCTGGAAGTGCGCCGCGCGATGCGCGCGCTGGACCTGTCCGCGCTGCGCGCCCGCGCCGCCTCGCTGCTGCGCGCCCGCGACCGCGCCGGGATCGAACGCTGGCTGGCGCGGGTGGCGCTGTGAGCGCGGAGCCGCCGTCGGCGGAGCGCATCGCGAGCTGGGAGCAGCAGGCGCTGGCGCTGCTGACCGAGCGTACGTCCGAGCGCAAGGTGCTCGCCCACCTGCGCGACGTCGGTTGCCCGGAAACGATCGCGCGCAGGCTGGTCGCACGCAATCGCGCCCCGGCGCGAGCGCGGCTGCGGATCAAGTCCGCCGCCATCCTCGGCACCGGGGTGAGTCTGATCGGAGGCGCCGGCCTCTACCTCTTGTGGCTGGGCGACCCGGGCGACCGGCCGGAGCTGCTACTGCGGCCGGTGCTGCTGTGCGCGTTCGGCGTCGGCATCGTGATCTACGGCGCGCTGGAAATCCTTTTCCCTTGACCGGTCTGCCCCGCGCGGCGGCTACACTGCCGCATCGATCCGCCCGAGCCCGCCGATGTCCAGCCCGAACCAGACCGAAACCGCGCCGCAGTTCTCCGAGAACTGGTTCGAGCACAACATCCCGCACTGGGAGCGCTGGCTCGGGGAATTCCGCGGCAAACCCGGGCTGCGCGCGCTGGAAATCGGCAGTTTCGAAGGCCGGTCGACGCTGTGGCTGTGCGAGCACATCCTCACCGCCGAGGACAGCCGGATCGACTGCCTCGACCTGTTCGCGACCGATCCGGTCTACGGCGACTACCACGCCCGTTTCCGCGCCAACACCGCGGCGCACGCGCACAGGATCCGCGAGTTCCCCGGCTACAGTTTCGACGGCCTGCGCCGGGTCGACGGACCCTACGACATTGTCTACATCGACGGCTGGCATTCGGCGTTCGGCGCACTGGCCGACGGCGTGATGAGCTGGCCGCTGCTGAAGGCCGGCGGGGTGATGATCTTCGACGACTATCTGTGGGTACCGCCGAAATACGGCAAGCCGCAGAAGCCCAACCGTCTGCGCCGGCTGTGGGCCAAGCTGCGCGGGAGTCACTGGCGGCAGGAGGCGCTGCTGCGGCAGATCGCCGGTGTCGCCACCGAGACGCCGAAACTCGGCGTCGACGGGCTGCTGGCGACGCTGCAAGGCCAATACGAACTGCTCGGCGTCAGCAATCAGTTGGCGGTGCGCAAGACCGCCGGCTTCGATCAGGGCCAGGTCGGGCACGACACCTGACCCTTCGGGTAGACGGGGTAGAGCGGGCTTCAGCCCGCTGCCCTGTCTCCGGATGGGTGGCAGCGGATCTTCGATCCGCTCTACATGCCATCGCTGCGGTAACGGCGTAGCGGGCTGAAGCCCGCTCTACCGAACGCTCAACCCACGGCGACCCGCGCATTGCGGAAAATGCCGCTCTTTTGTAGAGCGGATCGCAGATCCGCTACGCCATCTCCGGAGAGGTGACAGCGGATCTGCGATCCGCTCTGCATGCCATCGCTGCGGTAACGGCATAGCGGGCTGAAGCCCGCTCTACCGAACGCTCCGCAGAACCGCTCAACCCACGGCGACCCGCGCATTGCGGAACATCCGCAGCCACGGCGAGGCCTCCGGCCAGTCGGCGGGGTGCCAGCTCATGTTCACCGTGCGCGGCGTGCGCTCCGGATGCGGCATCAGGATGGTGGCGCGGCCGTCGCGGCTGGTGAGGCCGGCGATCGCGTCCTCGGAGCCGTTCGGATTGGCCGGATAACTCGCCGCGGGGCCACCGTCGTTGGCGACGTAGCGCAGCGCGACCGTCGCCGCGGCGCGATCGGCGTCGCTGTCGAACGTCGCGCGCCCCTCGCCGTGTGCGATCGCCACCGGGATGCGCGCACCGGCCATGCCGCGGAAGAAAAGCGACGGCGAGTCGGCGACGTCGAGCAGGCCGAAGCGGGCCTCGAACTGCTCGCTGCGGTTGCGCAGGAAGCGCGGCCAGTGCTCCGCGCCGGGGATGATGTCCTTGAGCTGCGACAGCATCTGGCAGCCGTTGCACACGCCGAGCGCGAAGCTGTCCGGACGGGCGAAGAACGCGGCGAACGCGTCGCGCAGCGGCGGACGTTCGAGGATCGAGGTCGCCCAGCCGCGGCCGGCGCCGAGCACGTCGCCGTAGCTGAAGCCGCCGCAGGCGACGAAGCCGGCGAAGCCGTCGAGCGCGACGCGCCCGGCGATCAGATCGCTCATGTGCACGTCGATCGCGGCGAAGCCGGCGCGGTCGAAGGCCGCGGCCATCTCGATCTGGCCGTTGACGCCCTGCTCGCGCAGGATCGCCACCCGCGGGCGCGCGCCGGTGGCAATGAACGGTGCGGCCACGTCCTCGGCGGGGTCGAACGTGAGCTTCGGACTCAGCCCGGGCGCGTCGAACCGCGACACCGCAGCGCGTTCGGCGTCGGCGGATTCGGGGTTGTCGCGCAGCCGCTGCATCGCATGCGTCACCGACCACCAGGCCTCGAACAGCGCTTCCCAGCGCCATTCGACCAGCGTCTCGCCGTCCTGCAGCACGCGCACGGTCGCGGCGGTGGTCGGACGCGCGATCCGCTGCGCGCACTCGATCAGGCCGTGACGGGCGATCAGGTCGGCGAATTCGGCGCGATCTTCCTCGGCGATCTGCACGATCGCGCCGAGCTCTTCGGCGAACAGGGTGCGCAGCGGATCGTCGCCCCAGTCGTCGAGCGAGATGTCGAGACCGAGGTGCGAGCAGAACGCCATCTCGCACAGCGCGGCGAAGGCGCCGCCGTCGGAACGGTCGTGATAGGCGCGGATCAGGCCGCGCGCGCGCGCATCGCGGATCAACTCGAACAGGCCGCGCAGACGCTCGGGATCGTCGAGATCGGGCACCTCGTCGTCGCCGTGGCGGCCGCCGAAGGCGTCGTAGACCTGGGCCAGGATCGAACCGGCCAGCCGCTTGCGGCCCGCGCCCAGGCCGATCAGCCACAGCTCGGTGCCGGGCTCGCGCGAGAGCAACGGCGTCGACTGCGCGCGCGCATCGGCGACCGGCGCGAACGCGCTGACGATCAGCGACACCGGCGACACCGATTTGTGGGCGGCGCCGTCGGCCTGCCACTGCGCCTGCATCGACAGCGAATCCTTGCCGACCGGAATGCT
>JBIJBH010000385.1:0-4069 GCA_044345315.1 Lysobacteraceae bacterium | reverse complement strand
GGCCGGGCGCTCGCGCGCCGGCGGCGCGACGGGATCGCAGACGATCAGCGCGCACTCGATCGCGCCGTTGAACAGCTGATACTTCTTCGCCGCGCGCAGGCCGGTCGCGCGCGCCAGCTCGGCGTCGCCGCAGAGCAGGCTGGCCTTCCAGCCCGGCGTCGCGCGACGCAGCGCATCGCCGAGCGCGCGATACAGCATCGGATCGGCGGCGAGGCGCGCGTCGTAGGGCGGATTGCAGACGACCAGCCCGCGCGGTTCGGGCATCGCCGGGGTCTGCGCGATGTCGCGCACCGTCCACTCGATGCGATCCGTCAATCCGGCGCGTTCGGCGTTTTCGCGCGCGGCGCGGATCGCGTGCGGATCGAGATCGGCGCCGCGGAAACAGGCGCGCAGCGCGGCGCGACCGGCCTCGGCGCGCCGCTGCGCATCGCGCAGCTGGTCCTGCCAGACCACCGCATCGAACTGGCGCCAGCGGGTCGGCGTCTGCAGCGGCAGCGGCGGGCGCATCAGCCCGGGCGCGATGTCGGCAGCGATCGACGCGCCCTCGATCAGCAGCGTGCCGCTGCCGCACATCGGGTCGAACAGGGCGCCGCCTTCGGCGTAGAGCCGCGGCCAGTCGCCGCGCAACAGCACCGCGGCGGCGAGGGTTTCCTTCAGCGGCGCCTCGCCCTGGGCCTGGCGCCAGCCGCGGCGATGCAGCGGGCCGCCGCCGAGATCCACCGAGAGGATCGCGCGGCCCTTGCGCACCACCAGATTCAGACGCAGATCGGGATTCTCCAGATCGACCGCCGGGCGCTCGCCGTCGGGCCCGCGCAGGGTGTCCACGACGGCGTCCTTGACCCGCTGCGCAGCGTAGCGCGCATGGGTGATCGCCTCGCCGGAGACGTGCGCATCCACCGCCAGGGTCATGCCCATGCGCAGATGCTGCGACCAGTCGATCGCCGCGGCGCCGCGGTAGAGCGCGTGTTCGTCGGGGCAGTCGTATTCGGCGATCGGCCACAGCACACGGCTGGCGAGGCGCGACCACAGCACCGCGCGCTGCGCGTCGTGCAGACTGCCTTCGACGTTGGCACCGGCGCGCGCGGCGGTGGCGCGGGCGCAGCCGAGCGCGACCAATTCATCGGCGAGCAGATATTCCAGGCCCTTGCCGCAGCTGACGAAGAATTTCGCGCTCATGCCGACACCTCGGCCAGCAGCGCGGCGAAGGCGTCGGCCGAGGTGCGCACGTTCGCGGACAGGCGATGGCTGTCGTCGACCAGCAGCAGCCGCGCGCGTCGCGCCTGCGCCCAGGCGACCACGCCGGCGGCGGGGATCAGTTCGTCGTCCCAGCCGTGAATGATCGAGATCGGCAGCGGCGGCGCATCCAGCGCCGGCAGCGGCCCCATGGTCAGCGGCGGCGCCATCAGAAACAGCGCTTTCGGCGCATGGCCATCGGCCGCAAGTTCCAGCGCGACCTGCGCCGAGATCCAGGCGCCGAGACTCGATCCCGCCAGCACCAGCGGCCCGCGCGCGGCGGCGATGCGGGCGAGACCGCGCAGGCGTTCGAGCCGCGCCGGCACGTCGCCGACGCTGCTGATCTCGCGCTTCGCGTCGAGATCGCCGTAGTCCGGTCGCTCATGGCTCCAGCCGAAACGTTCGGCGACCGCGGACAGGGCCGTCACCTTGGTCGCATCGGGGCCGCTTTCGAAACCGTGGGACAGGATGCAGTGCCCTTTGATGCCGCTCATGCCGCGTCCTCGACCCGCACCACAGCATCGCCGACCCGCAGCGTGCCACCTTCCAGGATGCGTGCGCACAGCCCGCCGTGGCCGCGCATCGCGTTGTAGCCGCCGGGGCCGAGCGCCTCTTCCATCCGCGAACACGGGTCGCAGGGCCCGATGCCCTCGCACAGCACCTCGCCGATCCGGAACCGCAGGCCCTTCAGCGCCATCAGCGGCAGCCCCGCGACCACCAGATTGCGCCGCAGCGTCGCCGGCGCCACCGCATCGCGCCCGGCCAGCGCGGCGATCGCCGGCAGGTGTTCGGCCTGGATCAGGGTGATGCCGCGCTTGCCGCTGCCGGAGCGGTAACGGTCGCCGACCAGACCGCGGCCGGCCACGGCCTCGGCGCTGTCGACCTCGCGCATCGGCTCGTCGCGGGCCGGGCGCAGGCCGATCCAGCGGACCTCGCCGGCGCGCGGGAAACGGGTCATCAGGCGGAGCAGTTCGGAATCGGGCGGCGGCAATCTCATCGGCGAATGCTAGCATCCGCCCCATGCTGCCCGACCTCCCGCCGCTGCCTCCGGTCGAGATCGACCCCCTGCCCTACGAGCTGAAGCTCGACGCGCGCCCGCTGTCGCAGATCGATCTGATCGTCATCCACTGCACCGAAACGCCCACGCTCGCATCGGCCCGGGAATTCGGCGAGCGGGTGCTCTACGAGGGCAGCGGCACCGGCAACAGCGGCCACTACTACATCGACCGCGACGGCCGCATCGTGCTGTACGTGCGCCCGGACCGCGTCGCCCATCACGTCCGCGGCTACAACCCGCGCTCGATCGGGATCGAACTGGTCAACACCGGCCGCTACCCGCACTGGCGCGATTCGAAGCACCAGGCGATGGAAGAGCCCTATCCCGAAGCGCAGATCGCCGCGCTGCTTGCGCTGCTCGCGCAACTGCGCGAGCAGTTCCCGAGCGTGAAATACATCGCCGGCCACGAAGACCTCGACCGCGAGATGGAAGCGGCGCTCGACGACCCGAACGTGCAGGTCCCGCGCAAACGCGACCCCGGCCCGCTGTTTCCGTGGCCGCGGGTGATGGAGGTCGTGGGCTGGGAGCGGCTGACACCCTGACCCTTCTGGGAGCGACGTGAGTCGCGACCGTCGCAGATCACCGTGGGAGAAACGGTGGAGACGGGTTGATCCGCACTTCATCGGCTTCATCGTTTCGCTCGTCGAAAAAGCGACGCAACCCATCCCCACCCCGACCCTCCCCTTGAAGGGGAGGGTGAAGAACCATCGACGAGATCGCACACGCTGCCGTCTCTTGCGACGCTGCCGCGAAAGCGCCGGCTTTCGCGCAAATCGCGACCGATCCAAATCGCGGTGGGAGCGACGCGAGTCGCGACGATTCATCGACACACTTTCCGCAGTGCGTCGCGACTTGCGTCGCTCCCACAAATGGCTCGAAGAGTCGCGACTTGCGTCGCTCCCACAAGTCACTCGGGAAATCGCAGCTTGCGTCGCTCACACATTCGATTCTCCGCAGCCCCGCTTTTCACCCTCCCCTTCAAGGGGAGGGCCGGGGTGGGGATGGGTTAATGCACACCGCATCGATTTCATCGCGGGAGTGCAGCGCCCGCTACCGCTCCGGCAGCGGAATGAATTCCGTCTCGCCCGGCACATCGCCGAACTTGCCGAGCACCCAGTCGTGCTTGGCCTGTTCGATGCGTTCCTTCGAGGACGAGACGAAGTTCCACCACATGTGGCGCGGGGCGTCGAGCGGTTCGCCGCCGAGCAGCATCGCCTTCACCGCGGTCTTCGCGCGCAGGCGGTGGCGGACGCCGTCGTCCAGCACCAGCAGATGCATCGCCGGCAGGTCGGCGCCGTCGAGCTGGGCCTCGCCTTCGAGCAGATACAGCGCGCGTTCGCGATGCGCGGCGTCGAGTTCGAGTTCCGTGCCGGGCTCCAGATCGATCGCGACGTACAGCGTGTCGGAGAACACAGCGACCGGCGATTCCTCGCCGAAGGCGCGGCCGGCGACCACCTGCAGCAACAGGCCGGGGCGTTCGATCCGCGGCACGGTGGCGGCGGGATGGTGATGGAAGGCCGGCGCGATCTCCTCGGCGGACTTCGGCAGCGCCACCCAGGTCTGCATGCCGTGCACCGGCTGGCCGGTCTCGCGCGCGTCCGGCGGTGTGCGTTCGGAATGGGCGATGCCGCGGCCGGCGGTCATCCAGTTCACGTCGCCGGGGCCGATGTCGCGGATCGTGCCGAGCGTGTCGCGATGGCGCAGCCGGCCCTGCCAGAGGAACGTCACGGTCGCCAGGCCGATGTGCGGATGCGGACGCACGTCGATGCCGTGGCCGGG
>JBIJBH010000321.1:0-4811 GCA_044345315.1 Lysobacteraceae bacterium | reverse complement strand
CGAACGCGGCACCGAAGCGCTGACCCAGTCGCAGGTCGCGGGCGAGTGGCGGATCAACGATCACCACAGCTTCGCCGCCGAACTGCGCCGCGTGCAGGAGGAACGCCTCGCCGGCGACGCCACCGGGCTGCTCGCCGCGCTGCAGTACAAGCGCCGCTTCGGCAGCAGCTTCGATCTGTACGGCACCGCCCAGCTCACGGTCGACGACGACGGCGGCAACTACGCCGACAACGACGCCTTCACCCTCGGCGGCAAGTATCTGTTCGGCGATCTCTCCAGCGTCGGCGCCGAGCTGACCACCGGCGACCGCGGCGATTCCGCCCAGGTCAACGCCGAGTACCGTCTCAGCCCGGAGCACACCTTCTATGGCGCCTACACCTGGTCCACCGACCGCAGCGATTACGATCCGCTGTTCAACGACCGCCTGACCTCGGGCTGGACCCTCGGCCAGCGCTGGCGCCTGTCGAATCAGGTGAACCTCTTCAACGAGAGCCAGTACCTCAAGGCCCCGAACGAGTCCGGCCTGGCCCACACCTTCGGCATGGATTTCTATCCGGGCGTGGGCTGGACCCTCGGCTTCACCCTGCAGGAAGCGGATCTGGAGCGCGGCACCGGCAACGTCGACCGCCGTGCGATCAGCATCAGCGCCGGGCGCACCTCGAATGCGACCCAGTGGCAGAGCAAGCTGGAATGGCGCGACGACAGCGGCGCCGAACAGCGCACGCAGTGGGTCACGACCAACCTGCTCACCCACAAGATCAGCGACAGCTTCCGGATCGCCGCGCGCCTGAACTACTCGAAGACCGAGGACGACCTGCTGGCCGCGGCCGGCGCGAAGTTCATCGAGGGCAACCTCGGTTTCGCCTGGCGTCCGTTCGATTCCACCCGCTGGGCGCTGCTCGGCAAGTACACGTATCTGTACGACGTGTCCTCGCTGCCGCAGGTCGGCGACAACGTCGTGTTCTACGACCAGCGCAGCCAGGTGCTGTCGCTGGAAGGCGTCTACACGCCGAACACGCGCTGGGAATTCGCCGGCAAGCTGATGCGGCGCGAGGGCGAAGTGCGCTTCGGCCGGCTGTCGGGACAGTGGGCCGACGCCTCGGCCACCTTCGTCGCCGGCCAGGCCCGCTACGGCTTCGCCGACAGGTGGCACGCGCTGGCCGAATACCGCTGGCTCGGGGTGTCCAACGGCGGCGACCGTCGCGGTGTCCTGCTCGGGATCGATCGCGATCTGGGCAAGAACCTGCGTATCGGCGCCGGCTACAACTTCACCGATTTCAGTGACGACCTCACCGATTTCGATTACGACCACAAGGGGTGGTTTCTGAATCTGGTGGGGTGGTACTGATCGGGCGCGAGCATCGCTCGATGCGCGCGTTCCGCATCTGTTTCCCCGCTGGCGACAGCTCCCGGCCGACATCTCAATGAACAATGCGACACACCTGCGACATACCCTGATCTGCGCCGCGCTCACTGCGGTCATCGCCGCGCTGTCGCCGCCGGCGCAGGCTCGCCAGATCGGCAAGGATGGCGCGCTCACCGTGTCCGCCGCCAACACGGTGGTGAACACCACCACCACCCTGACCGCGGCCGCGACCGCCGGCGCCACTACGATCACGGTCGCCAGCACTGCGGGCATCACCGCCGGCGACGTGCTGATGGTGTACCAGGCGCAGGGCGCGACGATCAGCACGACCAACGCCAACACCTACGGCGCGGTGACCGCGCTCAACAGCGCGGGACGCTACGAGTTCGTCAGCGTCGCCTCGGTCGCCGGCACCACCATCACCCTCGGCACGGTCTGCGACAGCACGCCGCTGCAGTTCTCCTACGCCAACGGCGCGCAGGTCGTGCGCGTGCCGCAGTACAGCAGCCTCACCGTCAATGCCGGCGCATCGATCGTGCCCAATGCGTGGAACGGCAGCACCGGCGGCGTGGTCGCGGTGATCGTCGACGGCACCGCGACCATCAACGGTTCGATCAACGCCAACGCGCTGGGCTTCCGCGGCGGCGCGATCGACAACGTCACCACCGCGGCGGGCACCGACGTCACCGCCTTCGTCGCCACCACCACCGCCGACGGCGCCGAAAAGGGCGAGAGCATCGCCGGTTCGCAGGCGACCTACGACGGTCTCGGCGGCCGCTACAACCGCGGCGCGCCGGCCAACGGCGGTGGCGGCGGCAACGCCCACAACGCCGGCGGCGGCGGCGGCGCCAACGGCGGCAGCGCGATCGGCTGGAACGGGCAGGGCGTTCCCGATACCAGCGTCGCCGGCTGGGTGACGGCCTGGAACCTCGACGGCACGCTCACCGCGACCACCAACTCGCCCGGCGGCGGACGCGGCGGCTACACCTACGGCGCCAGCAATCAGGACGCCCTCACCGTGGCGCCCGGCACCGCGAGCTGGGGCGGCAACAGCCGGCGCGAACGCGGCGGCCTCGGCGGCCGGCCGCTCGCCAACAACCCCGGCATCGCCGGCGACACCCGGCTGTTCTTCGGCGGCGGCGGCGGCGCCGGCGACGGCAACAACGGCGCGGCCAGCGCCGGCGCGCGCGGCGGCGGTCTGGTCTACGTCATCGCCAATGCGGTCGCCGGCAGCGGCAATCTGCAGGCCAACGGCGGCACCGCAACGAATACCGTCCCCGGCCACAATGACGCCCCGGGCGGCGGCGGCGGCGGCGGTTCGGTGGTGCTGCTCGCGCCGAGCGCCGGCGGGCTCAGCCTCTCCGCCATCGGCGGCGGCGGCGGCAACCAGCTCATCACCGGCGCCGAGTCCGAAGGCCCGGGCGGCGGCGGCGGCGGCGGTTATATCGCATCGCCCGCCGGTACCGGCACCGTGACCGGCGGCGCCAACGGCACCACCAGTTCCGGTGCGGTCACCGAGTTCCTGCCCAACGGCGCCACCCGCGGCAACAGCGGCAACAGCGCGACCGCGCCGGCGATCGGCAGCGTGCCGATCTGCAACTTCGTCGGCGCGGCCAATCTGGCGATCACCAAGACCAACACGCCGCTGTCCGGACCGAGCGACCAACCGGCCGATACCGTGGTCTCCGGCGCGACCACCGCCTACACCGTGGTCGTCACCAACGGAGGTCCCAACAGCGTCACCGGCGCGGTCGTCTCCGACACCCCGAGCGCCGGGCTGACCTGCCCGCCGGCGAACGCGGTCACCTGCACCAGCCCCGCGGCCGGCGCCTGTCCCGCAGGCCCCTTGACCGTGGCCAATCTGACCGCCGGCATCGCCCTCGGCACCTTGCCGGCCACCGCCGGCAGCAACACGGTCACTTTCACATTCAGTTGCACCGTGCAGTAAACAGGATCTTCGCAGTATGCCGTCACCGCTTCGATTCCGTCGTCGCTTCGCTCCGCGGGCGATCCCGCGCACGCTGTGCTGCGCACTCGCGCTGATGGCGTGGTGGTCGCCGGCGGAGGCGCAGGTCCAGCGCAGCTTCCAGAATCTCGGCTTCGAACAGCCGGCGCTGACCGCAGCGAATGCGGCCACCGGCTGCTTCGTGCAGGTCACCGATGCCCAGGTGCCGGGCTGGACCACCAATCACCCGAGCCTGGCCGGCGGCGGCAACTGCACCTCGCCGACCGCGGTCACCGGCCCGTTGATCGAACTGTGGCGCACCAATTTCAACGGCGTCGTCGCGCGCGAAGGCGTGAATTTCGCCGAACTCAACGCCGAAGCGGTCAGCCGCATGTCGCAGACCGTGTGCATGGTCAACGGCGAGCAGGTGACCTGGCGTCTGAGCCATCGCGCCCGTCAGGGCACCGACGTGATGTCCTTCAACGTCGATTCCGCGGCCAATCAGATCGTGCGCGTGTCGACCACGACCGCGGGCGTCGGCAGCGTGATCGCAGGGTCCTGCGGCGGCGGTTCGGTCGGCGGCGCGACCTGCAATGCGCCGACCACGGTCAACACCTGGGCCGACTACACCGGCGGTTTCACCTGGAACGGCGCGTCCGGCCTGCGCAGCCTCGGCTTCGAGGCGATCAGCACCGGCTCGGGCAGCAACACCGTCGGCAATTTCCTGGACAACATCCAGGTCACGCTCACGCCCTACGTGCAGTTCGCCGCCGCGTCCGGCAGCGCCTCCGAGAACGGCGGCACCCTGCCGGGCGTGATCATCACCGGCAATCTCGCAGCGCCGCTGACCGTGCTGCTGCAGATCGACAACGGCGGCAGCAGCGCGGTGCTCGGTACCGATTTCACGACCCCCGGCGGTGGCGTCAACTTCAGCATGACCATCCCCGCCGGCAACTACGACGGCACCGTGGCCTTCGATACCGGCATCGCGCTGCTCAACGACGCGGTGGTCGAGAACAACGAGACCATCGCCGTCCGTTTCCGCGCCAACCCCGCGACGTACACCGTCGCCAACACCCAGACCTGCGGCGCCGCGCCGGTCGCCACCACCACCTTCACCATCCTCGACAACGACGTCGATCTGCGCACGACCAAGACCGTGATCGGCAGCGCCACGCCCCCGGGCGGCGGCAACGCGCAGTTCAGCGTGAGTTTCCGCAACCACACCGCGCGGCCGACGGTCGGCGACCTCACCGCGCACGACGCGGTCGCGGTCGTGGCGGACGCGCTGCCGACCGGTTTCACCGCGTTCGCGTGGACCTGCGCGGCGAGCGGCACGCCGGCGCCGACCTGTCCCGCGGCCTCCGGCACCGGCGCGATCAACAGCAGCGTGGTGCTGCCGGCCGGCAACGCCGCCGCGGGCGGCACGCTGACCTTCACCCTCACCGGCACGCTGGCGGCATCGCAGTGCACGTCGACCACCAACACCGCGACCGTCGC
>JBIJBH010000024.1:0-16457 GCA_044345315.1 Lysobacteraceae bacterium | reverse complement strand
GTCGACGAGGCGTTCGGGGCGGCGGCCCTTGGCGAGCATTTGCGCGGCAGTGGCGCCGTACTCGGCGACCAGGGGCTGACGCGGCTTGCCGGCATACCGGCCTTGCTGCATCGGGCGCTTGGGGCCTTCGCGGCGGAAGACGTGTTCGTTGCCCGCGAGGCCCCGTCGGATGAAGGCGCGTTCGCGCAGGCTGCGTTTGCCGCGGACGATCGCGGCGGTGACGCCGCGCGCCGTCGGACGCGCGGCAAAGTTGCGCAGGCCGATCCCACGAAAGCGCCCCACCAGGCGCACGCCGTCGTCGGTGGTGCGCGATGACAGGTCTTGCGTGAGGCGGCGCGCGCTGATCTGGTATTCGGCCTGGATGTCGCGGCGGGCCTGGACCGGCAACCGCCGCGACAAGGTGCCGATCGCGCGCGCGTGCAGGGTCGGCAGGCGCGAGGCCAGCACGCTCAGGTTGCGGGAGGCGGACAGCAGGCCGTCGAGATCGGCGTGCAGAAACGCGCTCATCGCGGCACCGCGCGTCGGTACCGCGTCCCGAACAGCACCTGCGCCGCCATCGCGGCGATCCCATCCGGCCGATCGAGCAGCACCGATTCCTGGAACTGCAGCGGCAGCGCGAGCGGCGCCTGCGCGTAACCATCCAGCGAATCCTCGATGTCGGCGATCGTCTCGACGATGCGCTGCTGCGCGTTGTCGATCCGGACCGGCACGAGCGCCTCGACGACGAAGGTGAAGCCGCGTTCGCCGGCACTGCGCGCATCGTCGGGAAAGACCGATGTCAGCGGGTACAGCGTCAGACGCGGCGCATCGCCCGGGTCGAAGGGCGCCGGCTCCAGGCGCACGTCGCGACCGGCGTCGGTGCGGTAGTCGTTCGCCCGACGCACGGTGCGCAATCGCGTTTGCACCAGCTCAAGAATCGCCCACGGAATTGGGGTGTCAGCCATGCAGGACGGTCTCCGTCACGAGTCCGTCGTCGAGCAGCACACGATCGATCCGGAACCGGCCGCCGGGCACGTGCAGGACATCGCCCGCACGTGGCCGCCACTCGGTGTTGAGGAACTTCACGGTGGTGACCCGCGCGAGGCCCTGGCTGTAGTCGCCCAGCTCGGCCACGTTGTAGGTGATCACCACACGCACCGGCACCGGCGGCCGGCGACCCCGACGCACGATGGCCGGCTCGCCGAACACCGCGAACAGGGCGTCGTGCGCGGCCTCGAAGGCCGGATCGAGCGGGCTGCTCACGCCAGATCCCGCGCGGCATACCGCAGGTTCTCGGCGATCCGCCGCGTCCAGCCGCGACCGAACACTGCGAAACGGTCGTGCTCGGCGTAGAGGTCCAGCCGCAGCGCGAGCAGCCGCTCGATCAGTGACGCCTCATCGGCCGAACGCAGGGCCGCGAGCGTGACAGGCCCGAGCTGCCCGTCGATCCGCACGCCCGCCAGCCGCTGCAGCCAGCGCACCGTGCGGCCGACGCCGTGATTCACCGCGGCATCGAGCGCCTGGAATGCGAGTGCGGGCGGCAACGCATCGCCCTGCAGCGGCGTCCAGAAGTCGCGCCGGTACAGCGCGATCGCCTCCGTCCGCGTGAGCTTGCCGATGGCGAGCGTCGGATACGTGCGCTGGCTGATGCCCCAGCGCGTGCGACCGCCGGGATCGCGCGGATCGTCGGCATCGCCGCCCTCGTGGATCAGCACCCGGTCGATCGCGCGGACAAAGCGATCCCCGGCCGGCGGCATTGCCGCCAGCGTGTCGTGGTCGTTCATGGGCGTGCCTCAGTTGATCGAGAGTTTGACCAGCACGCTCGGCCGCAGGCACATCGGCAGCGGATTGGACTGCGTGTGCAGGTCGGTGCCGCGCTCGAACTTGCGCGCATCGAGCTTGGCGTACACCGGCCGGCCGAGCGTGTTCACGGTCTCGTTGAAGTCGGCCGGCGCGTTGTAGGTGCCGAAAGTGTTGAGGGTGCCGATCGGGAAGGCGTGCGCCTCGCCCGGCGCGATGAACCGGCGCACGGTGCCTTCCAGGTCCGACGCCTTGCCGCGGTACTCCTCGAACACCAAACCGCCGAAGCTGAAGCCCTTGCGCACGTCGTTGATCAGCACCGCGCCCTGCTGCCACTGCGCGTAGGCGGTCTTGACGTCCTTGTGCGAGGTGAGCGCGGCGAAGAACTCCTGCGAGCACAGCACGCGCGCGCCGGTCATGAACTCGCCGAGCAGTCCCTCCTCGATCAGCGCCAACGTCTCGATGCACTTCTGCTTCACATCGGTGCCGTTGTTCGGGTTGTCGATCTGGAAGGCGACGGTCTGCTGCGCGATCCGGAACTCCTCGAACAGGTCGTAGAGCACGCTGCCGTCCGAGTCGAGGATCTGACCCTTGAGCGCGCCCATGCGCAGGTGCTCCAGGGTGATCGCGTGTTTGTTGCGCATGGTCTCCAGGCGCTCGGCGATCACGCCCGCGACCGATTCGAGTTCGGTCTCCGAGCCGAAGGCGCGCAGACCGCTGACTTCCTCGGGCAGGACCACGTCGTCGTGCGGGATGTGCGGGGCGACGAACGAGCGCACGCGGCGCTTGTCGTGCGCGGCGAGCGTGCCGGGCGAACCGGGCGGCCGGGTCGGCAGCAGGGTCAGCACGCCGGCTTTCTCCTCGACGAGGATCTGGCGCGAGCGCACCGGCTTCTCGGGGAACAGATCCAGTTCCTGCAGCCGGCCGTAGCGGTTCGGAATCAGGTTGATGGCGGCGGTGAGCGCCGCCATCGAGAACGCGGGATTAGCGAAGGGATTCAGCATGGGAGGCGGCCGTGGTGGGGAATTGGCGAACGAGGACGCCGAGCGCCGCCAACTGTGCGAGGGCAGCGGCGGTCTGTTCGGACGTGAGGGTGGGTGCGAAGACCAGCGCGCCGCCGAAGACCGTGGCGTGGCGCGCCACGATCACGCTGCGGCGGCGTTCGGTCGCGGCCGTGACGACCGCTTCGATCAGGACACCGGCGGCGATCTCGCGACCGTCGCTGGCGGCGGGGTCGAGGGCGACGATTTCGCGGGTCGCGGTGACGCGGCCGACGACGGCGCCGAGCGCGAGGGTCTGGTTCGCGGCGACGACGACTTCGTCGCGCGAGTACAGATTCGGGGCTTCGTACTTGAGCAGGTCGGCGAGGTTGGCGGGTTCGTGCAGGACGGGCATGGCTCAGGCTCCTTGCGGGGTCGTCGACGCGATGCGCTTGCGCACCGCATCGAGGACCGGGTTGGTGGTGGTCGCCGCAGCAGGCGCCGCGTTCGCGAGGTGGTGCGAGGCGATCTCGACTTGGTCGGCGCGGGCTTGCAGCAACACCTGGCGGACCTGGGCGGCGCTCATGCGTGCAGCGAGAAACTCGGTGGTGCGTTCCGGGCAACCGGCGAGCAGGCACACCTCGGCGATGGCGACGGCCTCGCCTTGCGGATCGGGCGCAGGCGGCGCGACGGATGCGGTCGGCGCCGGCAGGGCGGCGGGCGCGACCACGGGCACGGCGGCCGGTGCGGGCGCGGCAGGGGGCGTTGACGACGCGGGCGCCGTCTCGGTGGGAACAGTCATCGAAGTCTCCGTGGGGGTTGGAAGTGCAAGCCGCTTCGTCGATGCGAGCGGTGTTGGGGAACCGGGCGAACGCCCGCGAAGCGCGGTGGCAAAGTCAGCGAGCGTGGCGTCGAGCGACGCGACGCCATCGGCAAGGCCCGCGGCGAGTGCGTCTTCGCCGAAGAACAGCGCCGCCTCGGTCGCGCGCACGGCCGCGGCGTCGAGCCCGCGCATGGCGGCGACGTGATCGACGAACAGGGCGTAGAGGCGGTCGATTTCGGATTGCAGCGCGTCGGTCGCCTGCGGCGTCAGCGGCGCGTGCGGGGTGGCGTCGTTCTTGTGCGCGCCGGCATACAGCGCGGTCACGCTCAGGCCGTTCTGCGCGTTGCGCACCGACTGGTCGATGTGCAGCGCGATCACACCGATCGAGCCGACGCCGCCGGTGGTCGAGAGCGTCACGCGCTGCGCGGCGCAAGCGATGGCGTAGCCGGCGGAGAACGCGCTGTCGCCGGCATGCGCCCACACCGGCTTTCGTGAGGTCGCTTCACGAATTCGTGCGCCCAACTCGAACACGCCGCCGGCTTCGCCGCCGGGCGAGTCGATGTCGAGCAGGATCCCGGCGACCTCCGGGGCCGCGAGCGCGGCATCGAGATCGGCGGCGATGCGCGTGTAGGACGTGAGGCCCGAAGCGGCATCGAGCCCGATTGCGCGGCGCACCAACGTGCCGTGGATCGGAATCACCGCAATACCGGGCGCGGTCGGACCGGGCTCGGGTTCAGAGGCTTCCGGCACGATGACCGGCAACGCCAGCTCGGTCGGCGCCAGTCCGATGCGCGGACCGAGCACGGCGAGAATCGTGTCGAGTTTGGCGCGCGCGATCAGCAGCGGCGTCCCGTAGAGACGGGACGCCAGGTGGACGAGAGCAGTCATCAATTCGCCTGGGAAGAAGGAGTCGCCGCCGCTTGCGCGGGGTGGTCGTAACGGGGATCGGAGTCGAAGCGCAGGCCGAGCGCGTCGGCGCGTGCGTTGTCGGCGGCGATCTCGCGGTCGATGTCCTCGGCGTCGTAGCCGAAGCTGGAGATCGCTTCCGAGCGCGACAGCAGGCCGCCGCGGATCGCCGCGATCATCGCGTCGAACTCCTTCTTCGGATCGACCCACTGCCAGCCCTGCGCGATCCACTTCACCGCGAGGTATTGGCGACGACGCGCGATGCCGCCGCGCGCGTAACCGGGCAGTACCAGCGCGCCTTCGAGCACGGCCTGCGTCATCCACGCGCGCCACAGCGGGCGGCACAATTGATGCACGATCACGCCGTGCTGGATCGCCTCGCAGCGGCGCCGGAACTCCAGCAGGCCGGCACGGATGGAGGAGTAATTCACCTGCGTCAGATCGCCGGTGAGCATCTCGTAGGTGATGCCCATCGCCGCGGCGACGGCGCGGAACTGTTGGCGCATGAACTCCGCGTAGCTCGAGCCCACGTCCGCCGGCTGCGAGAACTTCACGTCCTCGCCCGGCTCCAGGAACTGCATCGTCCCCGGCTCCAGGCTCGCCATCGCCACACCCTGCGCGTCGGCTTCGCCTTCGCCCAGTAGCGCATCCTCGGGCGCACCGCGGGTGATGAAGCCCGCGAACATCGCCGCGGTCTTCTTGCGCACGAGTTCCGCATCGTCGTACTGGTCGAGTTCGTGCAGCTTCACCAGCGCCCGCGCCAGCCACGGCTCGCCGCGAATCTGACCGGGGCGCAACGGGCGGAACAGGTGCAGGATTTCGTTCGCCGGCACACGCACCGTGTCGAGGCCGCCATGCGCCGACATCGGCGCGAGCATCCCGTCGCCGGGATGGCTTTTGTACAAGTGATAGGCGACGCGCACACCGATGCCGTTGAACTCGATGCCGGCGCGGATGACGTTGCCGTTGGGCAGCTCCCGATTCAGCGTCGTCGGCAGGTGCTCGGGTTCGAGCAGTTGCAGTTGCAGACCGACCGACAGCCGATCTTCCGGCCGCCGGTAGCGCAACCGCACCAGGCACTCGCCGCCTTCGAGCATCGCCCGGCACGCGAGCGCCTGCAGGCCGTACAGATCCGTCAGGCCCGCCGCGTCCGCCTCCTCGCACCAGTCGCGCCACAGCGCCTGCACCGCCTCGCGCTGGTCGAGATCGGCGAGCATCGACTGCGGCTTGATCCCGGTACCGATGGCGTTCGCGACGAACGCCTCGACGCCGGTCGCGGCCCAGACGTTGCGGCGGACCAGATCGCGGCTCTTGGCGCGCAGTTCATCCTGCGCATACGCCAGCGCCGCGACCGCGCCGGGATTGCCGACCTGCCAGAAGCGGGCACGTCGCCCGCCGCCGACGCCGTCGTAAGTGGGCGACGCGCCGAACATCCGGGCGCGCAGCCGCGACCACCAACTCATGCGATCACGTCGCCTTGTCGGTGTTCACGACGACGCGGCGCGGGCGGCGCTTGACGGTGCCGGCGGCGATCGCCTGCTCTTCGAGACCGCGTCGCACGACGCCGATCGCGGCGATCAGGTCGTCGATCGAGCGGTATTCGACGGTGCGATCGCCGAAGGTCACGCGCTGTTCGCCGGTCGCGAGCGCGCGTTCGAGCGCGGCGAGTTGTTCGGGGGTGTAGCTCATGCAACGAATCTCAGCGATGGAGCCAACGGCTCTTGATCACGCGCCGACGATTCGGGCGCGCAGATGTGGAAAGGCCACCGTTGTCGGTGGCCTCCTCGGGTCCGGTGGTGGTGGCGATGGGCGGTGGATCGTTCGTCCGGGCAATGCCGAGCGAGCGTTCCAGTTCACGCCAGTGACGATCCTCGAAACGATCCAGTCCGGCCGCTGCCGCTGCAGCGCGCGCGTACACGTAGCAATCGAGCGCCTCGTTGCGCTCGCGCAGCTTCTGCCACTCGCGGACCGCATAACCGCTCCGGTCCCGCCGCGTGATCAACTGCTCCGCGCACAATTGCTGCAGGAACTCGGCGTCGATCTTCGGCAGGTGGAGGTAACCGGCGGGGTACACCGGCGTCAGACCGTCCTCCGCCACGTCGGCGTGCAGGCGCAGATGCTGGTACAGCTCCTGCTTGGCGATGCCGACCACCACCGTGTACACCTTCACGCCGCGGCGCAGCTTTTTGCAGGCGACGGTGACGTCCACCGCCGTCGGCGTCCCGATCAGCGCCGCGCCGCGTGCCGCGCCCTTGATCGCCATCACCCGCGGATCGCGGGACGCGCGCACGAAGGCGTACACGGCCTGCGTCGCGAAGCCGGTATCGATGGCGAAGCGCGCCAGCGGCAACTGCGCCCCGCCCGCGTGCGTCCAGGTCTCCGCGAGCAGTGCGCGCAGTTGCGTCCACACCGCGTCGCGCGCGGTGTCGCCCATCAGCACGCGGTGCTCGACGAGCCACGCGGTCTTGCCGCGGCCGAACGCCCACACCGAGACCTCGATGCGGTCTTTCTGCACGTCCGCGCCGCCGACCAGCAGCAGGCCGCCGCGCGGCACGCTGCCGATCCGGTAGTCCTCCCGCCGTTCGAGCAACTGCTGCCAGTCCGGCGCCTCGCCCTCCTCGACCCAGGTCTCGCCGAGTTCCGTGTTCTTGAACGTCTTGATCGCCGACGCCGAGCCGGTGGTCTTGTCGATCGCGCTCTCCCACGCCGCGGCGATCTCGCGCCAGCTGCGCCAGCCCACCGGGCTGTACAGCGACGACAGGTGAAACCCGGCGGTCCGGCCGTTGCCCGGTGCGGTCGCCCGCCACTGCCCGTGTTCGAGCATCCACGTCTTGTGGTGCTCGGCGATCGGCTGCTGGCAGGACTCGCAGACATAGGCCGCCGTCTCCGGTCGGCCGCGCTCCCAGCGCAACTGCTCGAAACGCAACCACTGCCTGTGCGCGCAGTGCGGACACGGCAGGAAGTAGCGACGTTGATCGCTCGCTTCGTACTCGCGCTCGATGCTGCTGGCGCCGGCGATGGTCGGCGTCGAGACGATGAAGATCTTGCGGCGCGTGAAGGTGCGCGTGCGCGCTTCCGCCAGCGAGATCGCATCGCCTTCGCCCTCGACGTCGAGCGGGTAGCCATCCACTTCGTCGAGAAACAGATACCGCACCGGCATCGAGCGCAAACCGACCGCGCTGTTGGCGCCGGTCATCACCAGCACGCCGCCGCGGAACTCCTTGGCGAGGATGGTGTTGCCCGCATCGCGCGAACGCGCCGGTGCGATCAACGCCGCCAGCACCGGCGACTCCTCGATCAGCGGATCGATCCGCTGTTTCGAGTTGCGCTTGGCCATCTCCACGGTCGGCCACACGGCCATCATCGGGCCGGGCGCGTGGTGGATCACGTAGCCGATCCAGCAACTGCCGCACTCCGTACCGCCGACCTGCGCGCCCTTCATGAAGACCACACGCTCGATCGGCGAGGCCGGCGAGAGGCAATCCATGATCTCGCGCAGGTACGGCGTGCGCGCGGTGCGCCAGCGGCCGGGTTCGGCCGAGGCCTTGCTGGAGAGCATCCGGTGCTGGTCGGCCCAGGCGGAGACCGACAGCAGCGGATCGGGGGTCAGGCCCTCGTGCCAGGCGCGCTCGATTTCCTGCGCGCCTTCGTAATCGAGCATGCCTGAATCCGGTGGAATGATGGCGTTCGCCGCGCTTGGCTTCTGTGCGGAACAGCGCGTTCATGCGGTCCCCGGCCACACCGGCCATCGAGGACACCGCCATGCACGACGCGCTCCACACCGATCTTCTGCTCGTCCGCCAGCGCATCGAGTCGCTGTACGCCGCCTATCCCGACGACGAGGACTACCAGAACGGCCTGAACTTCGCGGTCAGCGGCATCGAGCAGGCGCTGGGCGCGGCCGGCGGTGAACCCGACGACGCCTTGCAAGCGGGCGACCGTCTCGACAGCCTCAACGGCATCGAAAGTTCGCTGGCCGAAATGCACATCCGCCTCGAAGCGCGCGGCGACGAGGACAACGACGATCCCGCCCAGCACGCGCGTCTTGCGATGATCGAACACCTGCTCCAGCAGGCTTGCGCCCTCCTCGCGAGCTAATCCACCTTCACCCGCACCTCGCCCAACTCGGCGAGGTGCGCGCGTACGGCCGCTTCCAGCGCCAGATGCATCGCGTGCGGATCGACCGCCAGCGTCGCCGCCATCTGCGCCGACACCCGCGCGGGCCAGTTCAACCACGCATCGCGCTCGTCGCGCGCCAGCTTGAACACGTGCGCCACCACCTGCGAACGCTCGACCAGTTCGCCCTTCAGGCGCGCGAGGCGCACCTTGTTGGTCTGCGCCTTCACCACCTCGTTGACGGTGCGCGCCTGCAGCAGCGAGGCACCGCCCGCCGGCAGCGCCGCCGTGCCCGCGTCGCGACCCGCGTCGCGCCCGATGTCGGCCGCCTCCGGCACCGTCACGCGCGGTGCGCGCGCCTGCGTGCCGCTGCGTGCCGGCGCGGAATTGCGCGCCCACTCCGCATCGGCCTTCGCCGCATCGATGGTGCCGTCGGCCTCCGGTGTGACGCGCCCGGCCCGGATCGCCTTGTGGACCGCGGTGTCGGTGACGCCGCGATGGCGCGCATACGCGCGGATCGAAATTCCCATCCGAATGCTTGACCAATGACTTGACTTCGCGCGCGCACAGCGCGCCAGGCGACGGCTTCCCGTCCGTTGGCTTAACACCACTCGCATGCGCGACATCGGGCTTGGCTTCGGTGGGGAACAGCGCGTTCATCACGCCGCGCCAACCACATCCCACACCACACGCAAACAGGAGCACCGCAATGAACACCGCCACCACCGCCAAGCCGGTCACGCTCAACGACAATCAGATCGCCGTGGTGACCCACGCCATCGACCACACGCAGGGCAAGGTCGAATGGTTCCCCGACACCATCAAGGGCGGCGCGCGCAAGAAGGTCATCGAAGGCCTCTTCACCCGCGCGATGATCATCGGCAGCAACGGCGACTGGATCGTCACCGACGCCGCCTACGATGCGCTGGGCCGCCCGCGCCCCGACCAGACCGCTGCCGAAACGGCGACGCCGGCCGGCAAGAAGGCCGCACGCAAGGCCAAGGCCGCGCCGAAGACCGAGGCCTCCGGCGAAGGCGAACAGGCCGCGCCGCGCACCCGCGAGAACAGCAAGCAGGCGCAGGTGATCGCGATGCTCAAGCGGCCCGAGGGCGCCACCATCGCGCAGATCTGCGAGGCGACGAACTGGCAGGCGCACACGGTGCGCGGCACCTTCGCCGGGGCCTTCAAGAAGAAGCTCGGCCTGACCGTCACCTCCGACAAGGCCGAAGGCGGCGTGCGCGTGTACCGCATCGTCGAGGCCGCGCCGACGGCGTGATGTCGCAGCGCAACGCAGCCTGACGCAATGCCGCGCCGATGCGCGGCATTGCGCACCGAGAATCGATGCGCAACGCGCCTCGCGAAAGAGCGAAAAAACAAGCCGAAGAGCGCGATCTTTCGCTTGGCTTCCATCGCGAACAGCGCGTTCATGTCCGCACACACACCACACGACAGACATCACACCATGAGCACGAACACGAACACCGCCATCCCCGCCACCGAAAACGAAAGCTGGGGCTTCTGGGGCACGATGCGCGGCTACGCCAGCGTCGCGTGGCCGCTCGCCATGACCGCCATCGCCGAGGCCACCGGCGAGTCTCTGGAGGATGTGCGCGCCTTTCTCGACAGCAAGGCCGGACGGCACTTCGCCGATGAAGTCTGCGGCCATCAGTACCACGGTCAGACGCTGCCCGACGCGGTCGCGAACACCGTCGCGGCATGGATGCGAATGACCATCAAGCGCCGCACCGCCATCGACTACGGCATCCCGCACGGGTTGCCTTACCTCACCGGCTTCGTGATGCACGCCGCGATCCACGACGAGACCGCCGAGCGCGGTTGACCGCGCCTCGACGATCCAACCCTCACCCCCCAGCACTGGAGTTTTCGATGTCCTCCTCGATCGATTTTTACCTCAAGCAACTCGCGCCGCTGGTCGGCGGCACCATCACCGCACTCGCCCGCAGCGGCGCCAGCGACGATCCGCTCGACGAAGAGTTGTACGGTTTCGTCGTCAAGTGCCGCGACGGCAAGGAGCGCACGCTCATCCTGCTCAGCGACGACGAGGGAAACGGCCCCGGCAGCTTCATGTTCAACGAAGACGCCTGACCGCACCGGGATCGGGTCGCGCCCGGTCCCTTCCTCGAACGCCACCATGGAGCAGGCCATGCACGAATGGCAGATCCACGTCACCGGCGTCGGCTGCATCGGCACCGTCCACGAACGCAACGACACCCTCGCGCGCTGCGCCGCCCTCAGCCGTTTCGGCGAGGACGGGCTGCGCGCGAACGCCGATGCACGCATGTCGAAACGCATCTACGAGGACGACGAGTTCAGCGTCGCGAAGATGTGACGCACCCACCGAACGACACCTCTGCGGGATCGAGCATCGCCCGGTCCCGCGTTGCGATCCACCTCAGCGATCCGACAACGTGTCCATCAAGGCGCGGATGACCTCCGCGCCGAGGACCGGGACGATCGCATTGCCGGCGGCGCGCAGTCGAGGAATGCGCGCGGGTATCCCATCAGCCAGAAGACGAATTCCGGTGCGAGGGACCCGGCGCGCCTTGCCGTCGTGGCCGACGATCCACTCGACGTCGTCCCAAGCGCCGCACTCACGTCCATCGCGATCCCGCGCAGCAGCGGTTCGTGCTTGCGCGTGCCGCTGCGTGAGGTCTGGCCGCCGCTCGCGCAGGCGCTCGTCGGGGTCGGATACAGCCCCAGCGCGATCTGCCGGATCGCCACCAGCCCCGCCGAATTCCCCGCACCGTTGTAGCCATCCTTCGGCGGCGCCAGACTCGTCGGCGTCGGCCACAACGCCAGCGCCTGCGCCGCCAGATCCGGCGAGCGGTCGCGCTCGACTTCCCGGCGCGCGCCCTCCGGCGTGCGGATCGACTTGTCCGCCGACGCCGTCGGCGTCGCCCACAGCGCCCGCACCGTCGCGTACACCTGACGCGGCAGCAGATCCGTCCGCGACGCGCCATCCTTCCTCGGCGCCAGCGACATCCCCCACGAGTCTTTGTAGTCGCGCGTCGTCGGTGTAAGCCACAAACCACAGTCGATCGCGTCGATGGGGCGCATTGACGGCACAAGCCGGAACAACCGCCGCTTCGCAGGTGTAGCCGAGACTCGCCAGATCAGCGAACACTCCGTCGAGCCAACCCTGGCCAGTCGCCGCTGCAACCTGCTCACCCACGAGTGCGGCGGGGCGACGCTGTCGGACGAGCCGAAACACGTCGGGCCATAGATGCCGTGGATCGTTGGTCCCACCGCGCTTCCCCGCGACCGAGAACGGCTGGCACGGGCACGAGGCGCTCCACAGTTCGACGTCGTCGGGCCAGCCGGCGAGCCGGGCGGCGTAGGCCCAGCCGCCGACGCCCGCGAACAAGTGGACCTGCCGGTGGCCCGCGAGGTCGTTCGCGTCGAGGTCACGGATGTCGCGCCCGTCGACGCGCCCCGGCGCAATCAGGCCGGCGGCGATCTGGTGATTCAGCCATGTGCAGAGGTAGGGTTCGATTTCGTTGTAGAAGGCCGGCGCGTGGATCGGCGCGTTCACTCGACCGCATCCGCCGCGTCGTCGAACGCGACGCCGTCGCCTTCGCGCACGGCCTGCTCACCACTCCATGATTGCCAGCGCCGGACAATGACGTCGCAGTATTTCGGATCGAGTTCCATCAGTCGCGCGCGCCGGCCGCTCTTGTGCGCGGCGATCAGGGTCGTGCCCGATCCGCCGAAGCTGTCGAGGACCACATCGCCCGGCCGGCTGGAGTTGCGGATGCACCGCTCCACCAACTCCACGGGCTTCATCGTCGGGTGCAGATCGTTGCGCTGCGGCTTCTTGATCTGCCACACGTCGCCCTGGTCGCGATCGCCGCACCAGTGGCGCTGCGCGCCTTCCGGCCAACCGTAAAGAATCGGCTCGAACTGGCGCTGGTAGTCGGCGCGTCCGAGCGTGAAGGTGTTCTTCGCCCAGATCACGAACGTCGACCAGTGACCGCCCGCGGCGCGAAACGCGGCCTGCAGCGTGTCGAGTTCGCCCGAGGACATGGCGATGTAGATCGCGCCGCGGCAGTGCGCCACGATCGGCGTCAGCGCCGCGAGCAGGAAGTCGTGGAAGGCCGCGCCGAGATTGTCGTTGAGGATCGCACGCTGGGTGCCGCGCAGCTTGTCCTTCGCGCTGTTGGCGTAGTCGACATTGTAGGGCGGGTCGATGAAGACCATGTCCGCGCGTTCGCCGGGCAGCAGACGCACGTAGCTCTCCGGGTCGGTGGCGTCGCCGCACAGCACGCGGTGTTCGCCCAGCACCCACACATCGCCTGGGCGCGACACCACGGCGACCGCTTCCTCGGGCACGTCGTCATCGTCGACCTCGCCGGCTTGGTCGGTCTCCTCGCCCGCCAGCAACTCGGCGAGTGCGTCCGGATCGAAACCGGTCAGGTCCAGGTCGAACCCGTCGGCATGTAGCGCCTCCAACTCGGTGCGCAGCATGGCGTCGTCCCAGCCTGCGTTCTCGGCGATACGGTTGTCCGCGAGGACCAGCGCGCGACGCTGGGTCGGCGTCAGATGATCGAGCACGACCACCGGCACCGTCTCCAGCCCGAGCTTGCGCGCCGCCAACAGGCGACCGTGACCGGCCACCAGCACGCCATCGGCACCGACGAGACACGGGTTCGTGAACCCGAATTCGACGATGCTGGCGGCGATCTGCGCGACCTGCTCGTCCGAGTGCGTGCGTGCGTTGCGCGCATAGGGCAACAGCCGCGCGAGCGGCCAGTGCGCGATCTTCTCCGCGACCCAGCTCATGCCGCCACCTGCCCGCTGCCGCGGCGTTCCGCGGCGACCACATCGAAGGGTTGGCCGGTCGCTTCCAGCGTGATCGGCAGACCCGGCAGTTGCTGGCGGATGCGTTCGATGGCGACATCGACGTACTCACCAGCGATCTCCACCGCGCGACAGACGCGCCCGGTGCGTTCGCAGGCGATCAACGTGCTGCCGCTGCCGCCGAAGGGTTCGTAGACAATCTCGCTGGCGTCGGTATACGCCTCGATCACGAACGTCGGCAGCGCGACCGGGAACACCGCCGGATGGTCGATGCCCCGGCCGAGCTTGCCCTTGTGGCGCATGACGCGAATCACCGAGTCCGGGATCCGCATGGCCTGCGTCGGTTGGTGTTCGTGCGACCACGCCAGCGCGCCGCCATCCCTGCCGCGCAGCGCGGTGGACGAGCCATCGGCGCGCAGGTGAATGTCCTGCCCGGCGAACTTGCAGGGCACGGTCTTGTTCGGCTTGCGGTTGCTGCGGTTGAAGTGGAAGACGAACTCGAAGCTCGGCGCGAGGCGACCGCGCCAATCGCCAGGCAGACCCGGCCCCTGATCCCAGACGTACCAGCCGAAACGGCGCCAGCCGGACTCGCGCATCCACGCGACCCAGCCGTCCCAATACGGCTGCACTTCGTTGTCGTCGTGGACGAGGCCGAGGTTGACCAGCAACTGCGCGTCGTCGCGCAATGCATCGTCGGCGGCAGCGAACACGCCGCGCATCAGCGCGTCCCAGTCGCCGATGCTGCTGGCGTAGTCGCGCTGCCGGGCGTAGGGCGGCGAGGTGATGCACAGGTGTGCGGTCTCACCGCGCATCAGCGCCGCGACCACGGCCGGATCGGCGGCGTCGCCGCAAATCAGGCGGTGCGGTCCGATGATCCAGACATCGCCCGCGCGGGACACCGGCGCCATCGTTGGTACGGGATCGTGGTCCTCGTCACCGTCTTCGTCGCTGTCCTCCGGCGCGTCGGCATCGGCACCTTCGTCGTTCGCCGCTTCCGCAGTACGCAATGCGTGTTCTGTATCGCCACCCACCGCGTCGCCGTCTTCCACCAAGTCGAGCAGGCGCTCGATCTCGCTGGCGGAGAAGCCGGTCAGGTCCAGGTCGAACCCCGCGTCCGAGAGGTCCGCGAGTTCCAGCACCAGCAGCGCGTCGTCCCACCCCGCGTTGAGTGCGATGCGGTTGTCGTTGATGATCAGCGCGCGCTTCTGTGCCGCGTCCAGGTGCGCCAGTTCGATGACCGGCACGTCGGTCATGCCGAGCCGGCGTGCGGCGAGCAGCCGACCGTGGCCGGCGATCACGCCGTTGTCGCCATCGACCAGGATCGGCGAGGTCCAGCCGAATTCCACGATGCTCGCGGCGATCTGCGCGATCTGCGCATCGCTGTGCGTGCGCGGGTTCTTCGCATAAGGAATCAGCGCCTCGACCCGGCGGGTCTCGACGGTGAGGGCGTGAGGCATCGTGGGCTCGGAAAAAGAAACCCACCGACCAGCGCGTCCGGGAACAGGGGGGACGAACGCGCTGGCCGATGGGCTGGAGAGAGGGGTGCAAACGTGCGAGGCGCAAACCCGGTGTGCAAACCGCAAACGGTGCAAACCTCGGTTTGCAGCTTGACGGTAGCGAGGTTCCGCGGCTCTGCCGCCCGCTCTAGGCGGGGCGCAGGGAGGACCCGTAGACCCTGTGGGTCTACAACTGACCTCGTGGGTCGCCATCACGTCCGAAGCGTGCTGCTTCAGGACGCATGACCACCGTGGCAGAAAAGATACCCCGGAATCGGGGGGAGTGTTTCACCAATTTTCGTGGGATTTTACGATCCAACGCGCGCGCTTGCGTTCGATTGCGTCACGTCGCGTCATGCTGCGTAATCGCCTCCACGATGCGTGGTGGCTGGCCGTTGAGCTGCACCACGATCAATGTGAGCGCGTGCCGCCAACGCCGCCACGCGGTGGGCTTGGAGCAGTGCTGCGCCTCGCAGATCGCACGCCACGGCACGTAGCGGGCGCGCGCCCACACCAGCTTGCGCTGCTCCACGCTCAGCCACTGCAGCCACTGCGTGGTCTCGGCCAGGCGATCGACGGCCGCAGGTGTGGCTGGGAAGCGCAGCACGATCCGCTCGTCCGCGTAGCCCTCCCACGACTGGCGCGCGATCTCGGGCCACAGGCTGACGTAGCCTGCCACGCGCGCGGCGGGCAACCGGTAAGACGTCGCTGCGGCTTCGTGGAAGCGGTGCTCGACTTCGTCGAACGTCCACACGGTCATGCCGAACGCTCCTGCGCGATGGCCCAGTGCAGCAGCGCGAGCGCATCCGCTTCGTTGTCGTCGACGGGCGCGTAGCCCCAGCCCCGCACCGCGGCGAGCATCGCGTCCTTGTTCGCGTTGCCCTTGCCGGTCGCGTGCTTCTTGATCGTGCCGACAGGCACGCCCTGGTACGGGATCTGGCGTTGCTCGCACCAGGCCGAAAGCTGACCGAGGAAGCCGCCGTAGGCGTGTGCGGCGTCGGTGGATGCGTGCCGGCGCACTTCCTCGAACGCGAGCTGCTGCATTCCGCCCGAGAGCGTCTGCAGTTCATCGAGCCAGCGGACGAAGCGCAGGAAGCGCATGCCGCCGCCCTCGAAGCGTTGCGGTTTGAACGATTGGGAGCCGCTCACGATGCGGCGATCGGGGGTGCGCAGTGCCCAGCCCGTGGTGGTGCCGAGGTCGAGCGCGAGAAGGGTTCTGGTCATTCCGGAGTCCTGTGGGGGATCAGGTCTGACACAGCCGACTCAGTTCATGGTTAACCTCTTACGCGCGCGGGTATGGGCGTAAATCATGAGCCGTGTCGGCTGTGTCAGGCGTGTTAGTCGAAGTCGGCGTAGGGCGTGAATCCAACCTTTGGCGCGACCTTCAAGCCGATGCCCTGGAAGCCGCGGACACCCAACGGGTTACGCCATTTCTCGATACCGCGGGCGACCATCTGGTCGGAGAACCGACGCTGCGAGCCGACGAACTCGCCCGCCGCTTCGGCCCAGGCCTTCCAGTCGTTGAACAACTCGCCGGTC
>JBIJBH010000319.1:0-4847 GCA_044345315.1 Lysobacteraceae bacterium | reverse complement strand
CCGTCGCCGTTCGATCCCGGTCCGGGTCGGCAATGTCGTCGTCGGCGGCGATGCGCCGGTGGTGGTGCAGTCGATGACCAACACCGACACCGCCGACATCAAGTCCACCGCGCAGCAGATCGGCGAGCTGTGGCGCGCGGGTTCGGAAAAGGTGCGGATCACGGTCAACAACGAGGACGCCGCCGCCGCGGTGCCTCACATCCGCGACCGTCTGGCGATGATGGGCATCGAAGTCCCGATCATCGGCGACTTCCACTACAACGGTCATCAACTGCTTGCCGCGCATCCGGCCTGCGCCGAGGCGCTGGCGAAGTACCGGATCAATCCCGGCAACGTCGGCTTCGGGCGCAAGCGCGACACCCAGTTCGCGGCGATCATCGAGATGGCGCTGCGCTACGACAAGCCGGTGCGGATCGGCGCCAACTGGGGTTCGCTGGATCAGGCGCTGTCGGCGCAGTTGATGGACGAGAACGCGCAGCGCGCCGAGCCCTGGGATGCGGGACGCGTCCTGCGCGAGGCGCTGATCCGTTCGGCGCTGGATTCGGCCGAGCGCGCGGTCGAGATCGGCCTGCCGCGCGATCGGATCATCCTCTCGGCCAAGGTCTCCGGCGTGCAGGAACTCATCGCCGTGTATCGCGACCTCGCTGCGCGCTGCGATTACCCGCTGCATCTGGGCCTGACCGAGGCCGGGATCGGCAGCAAGGGCATCGTCGCCAGCGCCGCCGCGCTCGCGGTGCTGCTGCAGGAAGGCATCGGCGACACCATCCGCATCTCGCTCACGCCCGAACCCGGCGCGCCGCGCACGCAGGAAGTCGTGGTCGCGCAGGAACTGCTGCAGACCATGGGCCTGCGTGCGTTCACGCCGATGGTCACCGCCTGCCCGGGCTGCGGCCGCACCACCAGCACCTTCTTCCAGGAACTGGCGCAGACCGTGCAGGAGCACGTCCGCGCGAAGATGCCCGAATGGAAGATCACCCGGCCGGGCGCCGAGAACCTCACGCTGGCGGTGATGGGCTGCGTGGTGAATGGTCCGGGCGAGTCGCGTCATGCCGACATCGGGATTTCCCTGCCCGGGACCGGCGAGGCGCCGACCGCGCCGGTGTTCATCGACGGCGAGAAGGCCATGACCCTGCGCGGCGAGGGCATCGCCGCCGAATTCGTGCGGATCATCGACGACTACGTCGATCGCCGCTACGGCGGCGCCGCCCATCATGACTGAATCCCCGCCGCGGCCGACGCCGTACACATCCGTGAACGGGCCCGCATCCGGCCCGCCCCACCCGCCAGCGATGAAACCGATCATGAAGATGAACACGTCCACCGTACGCGCCGCCGTCGTCGTCGCCTGCGTCCTCGTCGCGGTCGCGACCGTCGCCGCCTGGCCGCGTTTGTTCGCCCGCGGCGGTCAATCCGCAGCCAGCGCCGGGGCCGTCTCCGCGGCGTCGAACTCAGCACGCGACGCTGCGGGTCCGGGCGTGATCGACCTGACCGGTCTCGCGGCCACGCCGACGGTGGTGCCGAAGGCGGGCGTGCCGCAGGCGCGCGGGACCTTCATCGTGACCTTCCGCGAACCGGCGCTGGCCGCGTATCGCGGCGGCGTGCCGGGGATCGCGGTGCCCAAGCGCGGTCGTTCGCCCGGCGGGCGCGAGCGCCTGGACGTGAAAAGCGCCGAGGCCCAGGCCTATGTCGGCCATCTGCGCCGGCAGCAGTCGCAGTGGGAGCGGCAGATCGCGCGCGCGATCGGAGCGCCGCTGCCGGTGCGCATGCGCATGCAGCACGGCCTGAACGCGATCGTGGTCGACATGAGCAACGCTCAGGCCGCGCGCGTGGCGCGGCTGCCGGAGGTGCTGCGGGTCGATCCCGAGCGTCTGCTGCCGCTGAACGGCGATGCCGGCACCGCCCTGATCGGCGCAGGCCCGGTCTGGAACGGCACCAATCCTGGCGCGCCTGCGGCTTATCAGGGCGAAGGCATGGTGGTCGGCATCGTCGACTCGGGCATCAATTTCGGAAGCCCCTCGTTCGCGGCGACCGCGCCGGCCGACGGCTACGTCCACGTCAATCCGCTGGGCGCGGGTACGTTCCTCGGCACTTGCGCCAGTGGCGGCGTCGACGCCGGGCGCTGCAACGCCAAGCTCATCGGTGGTTACGACTTCGTCTGCGGCGCGCCGGCCAATCAGTGCGGGCAGCCCAACATCCGCGAGGAGCCCGGCTTCGGCGACACCAACGGTCACGGCACCCATGTCGCCTCGATCGCCGCCGGCAACCGCCGCGACGTGACCTTCCTGAACGCGCCGCTGCGCATCGCGGGCGTCGCCCCGCGCGCCAACATCGTCGCCTTCGACGCCTGCTACACCAACACGTCCGATGGACGCGGCCTGTGTCCGTCCTCGTCGACTTCCGGCGCGATCAACCAGGCGATCGCCGACGGCATCGTCGATGCGATCAACTATTCGATCGGCGGCGGCACCGAGCCGTGGAGCGATCCATCGTCGCTGGCGATGCTCAATGCGGTCGCCGCCGGCATCTACGTCGCTACCTCCGCCGGCAACTCCGGCCCGAATGCGAGCACCCTCAGCCACCTGGAACCCTGGGTGAGTTCGACCGCAGCCGCGCAGCATGGTCGCGGCGCCTTCGGCATCCTGATGTCGGTGACCGGCCCGGCGCCGGTGCCCGCTGCGATCGCCGCGCTGCCGATCAGCTTCGCGCCCGGCGGCATCGAGCCGGCGGCGACGATCCCGCCGACCACGCCGCTGCGGATCAGCCCCGGCATCAACAGCGCCAACGACGGCTGCAGCGCGTTTCCGGCCAACAGCTTCGCCGGCGCGATCGCGGTCGTCCGCCGCGGCACCTGCAATCTCAATATCAAGGTCAACAACGCCACCACGGCGGGCGCGATCGTGGTGTTGATCGCCAACAACGCCCCCGGCACGCAGAGCCTGCTGGTCGGCGGCGCCAGCATTCCGGTGTTCGGCGTGACCCAGGCCGAAGGCGATGCGCTGCGCAATTTCGGCAACGCCAACCCGTCCGCGACCGCTCAGATCACCTGGCCCGCGACCGGTCTCCCGAACGTAGCCGATGCGCTGGCTTCGTTCAGTTCGCGCGGCCCGGCGGCGAATTTCGACCTCATCAAGCCGGACATCACCGCGCCGGGCGTGGACGTCCTCGCCGCCTATGCCGGAACCGCGCTCACCGGTTCCGAACAGACCGTCGACACCCTGAGCGGCACTTCGATGGCGTCGCCGCACGTGACCGGCGCGGTGCTGCTGGTGCGTCAGGCGCGCCCGTCGTGGACGCCGCCGGAAGTGAAGTCGGCGCTGATGATGACCGCGACCACCCAGGTGTATCTGGAAGACCAGATCACCCTGGCTGGTCCGCTCGCGCGCGGCTCGGGCCGAGTGCGTGTGGATCGCGCGATCAACGCCGGACTCGTGCTGAACGAGACGTCCGCGAACTTCCAGGCGGCGAATCCCGGCAGCGGCGGCAACCCGGGCGCGCTGAATCTGCCGAGTCTGGCCGATGCCACCTGCGCCGGTTCCTGCAGCTTCACCCGCACGTTCCGCAACGCGCGCACCTATGGCTCGCTGTGGCGCGTGCAACTGGTCGGCCTCAACGGCACGGTGCAGTCGCTGCTGTGGGTGCCGATGGGCGGCACCGCGTCGCTGCCGGTGACGATCAACACCACCGGTCTGCCGGCGAACGGCAACTGGAACTTCGGTTCGCTGGTACTGACCGAACTGTTCACCGGCGCGCAGACCAGTACGAGCTCCGAGCTGCGCCTGCCGATCGGCGTGGTGGTGCCGGCAGGCGGCGCCTCGCTGTCGCCCACTGCCGCGACCCCGGGCACCGAGTCGCTCGGTCGCGCGCGCTGAGTTCCCGTTCCGGCAGTCCGGTCCCGCAGCCCGGGTCCGGGCCGCCCCCGTGGTGCGGGCGCAGGCTGCTGTGGCCGCAGGCGGCACGATCCGCGTACACTCCGGGGATCGCGGTCGCCGCTCCAGGTTCGGCCGCGACTTCCGCCACGACTGGATGCGGACGCAGGGCAGGGGGCTGCGGCTGGCGGAATCCGACCGGAACTTTCCGGCCTCGACCGTCGAACGAGCAGCGCGATGATGCCTTCCAGACTTTCCAGGGTTGTTTTGTGGTGTTCCGTCGCCGGCGCCTTCGCCGCTGCGGCGGCCGTCCTGCACGTTGGTTTCCGGAGCGAGTCCGGCCGGAATGGTGCGCAGTCCTCGCGCAGCCAGGCGGCGTCGCAGCTGCTGCGTGAGGATGTCCGCAGCCCGGGGGTGATCGAGCCCGAGGCTCTGTCCCGCGTTCCGAGCATCGTTCCCAAGGCCGGCGTGCCGCAGGCGCGCGGCACCTTCATCGTGACTTTCCGCGAACCGGCGCTGGCCGCGTATCGCGGCGAGCTGCCGGGACTGGCAGTGCCGAAGCGCCGGCTTTCGCCCGGCGGGCGCGAGCGTCTGGACGTCAAGAGCGCCGAAGCCCAGAACTACGTCGGCCATCTGCGCCGGCAGCAGTCGCAGTGGGAGCGCCAGATCGCGCGCGCGATCGGCGCGCCGTTGCCTGTCCGCATGCGCATGCAGCATGCGCTGAATGCGATCGTGGTCGACATGAGCAATGCCCAGGCCGAACGCGTGGCGCGACTGCCGGGGGTGCTGCGGGTCGAACCCGAACGCCTCCTCACCTTGTCCACCGACGTCGGTCCGCGGCTGATCGGCGTCGAACCGGTGTGGGACGGCAGCAACCCAGGCGCTCCGGCCGGGTATCGCGGTGAGGGCATGGTCGTCGGCATCATCGATACCGGCATCAATTTCGGCAGCCCCTCGTTCGCCGCCACCGACCCGGTGGAC
>JBIJBH010000023.1:0-16548 GCA_044345315.1 Lysobacteraceae bacterium | reverse complement strand
GTTCGGCAGGAAGCCGCGATCCAGCGGCTGCAGCCGGCCGTGCGCGCGCAGTGTGCGTTCGACCGTCGCGACCGCGGCGCGATAGGTCGCGTCCTCGCGCAGGAAATCCTCGAAGTCCATGCCCAGGTGCTCGGCCTGGAAGCGCGTCTGTTCGACCGTGTTGTAGCGCGCGACCATCTCCTGCAGCCGCGTGCGCCGGGTCACCAGGACGATCTTGCGGTCCTGGTCGGCCATCGCGATCACTTCGCCTTGCCGGCCATCTGCCGCAGCAGGTCGGGCGAGAAATTGAACTCGCCGATCTTCACCGCGTTGTCGGCGATGTTCTGCAGGCCCAGCGCCATCAGCGTTTCCGGGCTGGCCTGACCGAACATCATCGCCTGCAGCGCGCGCGGATCCATGTCCTTGAGCGATTCGACCAGCACCCGCATCGCGTAGGCGCGCATGTCGGCTTCGAGCTTGCGGTTCTCGGCCTGCAGCCGCACCAGTTCGGCGTTCTGTTCTTCCAGCCGCACGTTGCCGGCGAGCTCCTGCGCCTGCATCTGCTGGCGTTTTTCGAGAATCACCCGCTGCGATTCGACTTCGGTCTCGCGCACCTGACGGCGTTTCTGCTCGACCACCAGCTCGCTCTGCAGCTCGCTTTCCTTGATCGTCTGTTCCTGCGCGATCGCCGCGTTGCGGCGGGCATAGGTGGCGTCGTCGGCCTGCTTGAGGATGTCCTCGCGCACCGGCGCTTCCAGCGCGCGCGCGGTCTCGGGCGTGGGCCGCGCCGCCAGCAGCGACAGATCGACGATCTCGATCCCCAGCGCCGCCAGCGCCGGCGCCGAGGCCAGCCCCGCGCGCGCGGTCTTCGACAGGGTCTCGGTGCCGTGCAGCACCGCGCGCAGATCGGCGTCCTGCAGCAGCGCGCGGAACTGCGCCTTGACCGCGTTGAGCACGCGCATCGGCAGCCGTTCCGGGTCTTCCGAGGCGTAGGCGCCGTTGGGCAGCAGTGCGAAATTCTGCTGCCCGGCGAGGGTTTTCGGATCGGCGATGCGATACGCGACCTGACCCTGCAGCGTCACCGCCTGGAAGTCGCGCGTCGTCTCCTCGAACATGAAAGGCAGATCCACCGCGGTCAGCGGCACGCTGACCAGGGTCGATTTCGGCGCGAAATAGAAGAACGCGAGGCCGGTGCCCTCGCGCACCACGCGGCCGTCCTGGTACTGCAGCAGATAGTGACTGGGCGGGGATTTGACGTAGCGGATGCCGAACATGCGGGGACTCCGGAGCGATCGCGGATGGGATGCGCCGCGATCATAGCCGAAAGGCCGCTTCGGGCATCCGCGCCCTCAACGCCGCTCGCGCTCGATCGCCTGCGGCGCTGCCGGTGCATTCGCGGCGGTGGCCGGAACGAAACGCATCAGCCGGCCGGCCTTCTCGTCGGTCAGCACGTACAGGAACCCGTCCGGACCGACTTCCACCTCGCGCACGCGCTGGCCGATGCGCAGCGCGGTTTCGCCGCGGATCGCGCCGCTGTCGTCCAGATCGATCCGGCGCACGTCCAGGCCCACCAGCGAGCCCGAGAACAGATCGCCCTGCCACTGCGGGAACGCGCTGCCGCTGTACAGCGTCAGCCCCGAGGGCGCGACCGAGGTGTCCCACAGCATCACCGGATCGGTCATGCCCCTGCGCTGCGTGGCCTCGCCCACCGGCTGCGCGGTGACGTAATCGCGGGTCAGGCTGACCACCGGCCAGCCGTGATTGTTGCCGGCGCGCACGCGATTGAGTTCGTCGCCGCCGAGCGACCCGTGTTCGGTCGCCCACACCGTCTTGCGCAGCGGGTCGTAGGTCAGACCCTGGATATTGCGATGCCCGATCGACCACACGCCCTTCGCGGGCTTCGCGTCGGCGAAGGGATTGTCGGCCGGCGCGCTGCCGTCGTCGTTGAGGCGCAGGATCTTGCCGAAATGCGTCGTCGCGTCCTGCGCCTTCTCGCGGATGAACGCACCGTCCAGCATCGTCGGCGGATTGCCGCCGTCGCCGATCGACACCAGCAGCGTGCCGTCGGGCAACCACGCCAGCCGCGAACCGAAATGACTCGTGCCGGGCTTCGCGCGATTGGTCTCGAAGATGACTTCCAGATTCTCGAGCGCGCTGCCCGTGAATCGTGCCCGCGCCACCCGCGTGGTGTTGGCCTCCGCGGTGCCGTGCGCATAGGTCAGATAGATCAGCCGGTTCTCGGCGAAGCGCGGATGCGCGACCACATCCAGCAGCCCGCCCTGATTCTGCGCCAGCACCGCCGGCACGCCCGTCACCGGCGCCGCCACCAGCGCCCCGTCGCGCACGATCCGCAACCGACCCGGACGCTCCGTCACCAGCGCCGTCCCGTCGGGCAGAAACGCCAGCCCCCACGGATGCTCCAGGCCTTCCACCACCACTTCACGCCGCGCCCCGCGCTCGATCGGCACATTCCGCGCCGACAGCACCGTGCCCTCCGGCATCGCCGGCATCGGCGCCGCGGTCGAGGTCAAGGCGGATGCGAACAGGGTGAGGATCGGGGTCATCGCAGGCTCCGGTCGGAAGGGGGGCGCTGGAGCGTAGCGGGGGTGGGTTTGGGTGGGGAGTGTGGGAAGTTGGGGGGTGATGCGGCCTGTTCATGATTGATGATAACTATTGGAAATAGTGATGAGATTGGTTGTGTGGAAGATCAGATCCTGAGGAATCGTCCGACCTCTGCAGCCCATCATTCACACGGGTTTCGCAAACAGTTGTTGCGGATATACCCACGTATCCGATACAGATACGCCTGTTTCGTAAGCTGCCCGTGGCTTCAGCCGTAAAAGACCTGCGGACTGCCTCAACAGCCTAGGCCGCTGCGAGCTTGGCGGGGTTTTTTTTATGACGGCATGGGAGTCAACAAATGGAACTAGACTGCAACCGTACGAGATAATATCGCCACTCTACGACTTCGGATGAAGAGCGGTGTCGGCGCGAGTGCTTAATCGGTCCGGGATGGAATGGATTGACGGTGCATGGTTGCGGTGGGCAGAATCATTGCTATGCCTTAGATTGAGGTCTGACCGTACTTCGCGCTCCACTCTCAACCAACGGAAAGGGGGAAATCATGGCCACGAAGAAAGCTGCTCCTGCAAAGAAAACTGTTACGCGTGTCGGCAAGCCAATCCGCCAGCGCAAGGCAAAATCAGACGGCTATGTTGGCACGTTGCAGAAGACAATCGAGAAAAACTACGGACTCCCGTCGGGCAGCATCAAGATCGTTTACCCAAGCGGTCGCAAGGCGCGCATCGACACGGATGTTGGTGCATTGCGCATGCATTGGAAGAAGCGCGGCTAAAAATTCACTCGAGCCAACGCTGATTTTCTGAGCTGCATAACATAGGCGTTAGACATCATCAAGGTATGCTTTGGATATGGCCATACCGAAAATCAGAATCCAAGACCTCGACGCACGGCATCCGGGTCTGACCCAAGGCATTGCTACCTTCTATCGTGAAGCAGCAGAGGTCTGCTTAGGGCGGCATCACTCGCCGCCAACGGCCATGGTAGTTCAACGCGGAAAGCAGATTGGTCGTTGCGGAATGGAGCGTTCCCGACGAGCGCACCCGACATGCGTGGGCGAACGAGATCGACACCACTGAGGCAGGTGCGTATTGCGTCGCTCTTGCCGCAATCGAGATGACCGATGACCTTGTGGCTATCAGGAGAGCGGAAACTCATACAGGAGCGGACTACTATGTCGCACCGAAGGGAGCCTCTCCGACTGATCTCGAAGAAGCGTTCCGACTAGAAGTCTCCGGCATGAAAGAGGGAAGTCAATCTTCAGTAAATACGCGGTTGCGTCAGAAGCTAGAACAAACGGCGCGCGGCCGTAGTAGCCTTCCTGCAATCGCTGCGGTCGTCGCGTTCTCGCCGCCACAAGTGGCGATTGCCGAAGCGGTAGAGAAATGAACTGGCTAATCAATCATCAAGTAAGCGAGCAGGCGGCGTCAGACGCTCATGCCGCTCGCAGGCGTGGCGATGAGGCGACTGCCAAGGAACTTTTCTCAAGGGCAGCTCAGGCAGAACAGCTGGCTCTGACATTTCTCAATCTCAAGGAGAAGCCGAGGACGTTCGGTGTCACGGCGGTTAGTGCCGCCGCGTTGCTCTATAAGGCGGAACAGCAACAAGAAGCTGAGCAATTTGCTCACTTGATGCTTAGCCAACCTGGAATGCCAGAGTTTGCAACGGATCAGTTGCGAGAAATTCTTCAGTGCATTTGGAATGAACAGGCACAGGCATCAGCCGGCGTGAGATTCGTACCAGGTCAGGTGACTGTGTCAGTAGATGGCGGGGAAGTTGTCAAAGGTGGAGCTCCGCTCGATTTGATCGTGGAGCGCGTTCAGACAATTCAATCAATCTTCTATCGAACCGCTGAATTTCTAAAGAAACTGCCGCTGCGTCGCCGCGGACCTGCGACAAAACCAATCCAAGACCTTTGTCGGCCATGGCTATTCCAAAGCGTTCCCGGGAGTTATCAATTTACCGTTGCGATCCAGGGGCCTGCTCAGGGCGACATGTTCGCTGAAGGCGAGCCGGAACCTCAACTTGTTGCGTCAACTTTCATGGCAATTCTGCAAGGCGCTGCCAGCGACCCCGAGACAGACCTTCCGAAGATTGTTCCGGATGCGGAATATCGCGAAACCTTCCTGAAGTTGGCGAGAAATCTGGCGCCTACGGGGCGATCTTTCTCTCATTTGGAGTTGCGGTCATCGCAAGCCAGTCACCCTGTAGTTCTCACTAATGACTCGCGCAAATCAATAACAATTGCCATTCGAGGAAGCGCTGCGACAGAACAAAAGGATGCGCAGACAACTCAAGTAGCCCTTCGCGGGACTCTCCGAGCTCTCCACCTTGAGAAAGATTGGCTTGAGTTGCATGTGGGAGATGCTCCCGTGCGCATCTTGGGAGTTGGCGAGACGGTTGATGACGTCATCGGGCCCATGGTCAATCACTCGGTGGTCGTTCTTGCTACAAGAGATGCGAAGGGTACCTACAGATTCCAAGACATCGAGCTGGAAGATGGAGCCAATGACTTCTAATTATTCTAACGAGCGGATGTCCGACTGGCTGCGCCGGTCGGCCACTCCTCATTTCAAACGTTAAGCCATGAAAGAAAAACGGAGAGCCAGTGGAACGATTCCATCAAGTCAATAGAGCATTTGCCGCACTGAATATAGGATCTGTATTTGCGGGAATTGCTTTTAAAGAAACGGCAATTGACCTCAATGTGCTGCTGCTTACGGTCATATTGATTATGATGAGGGTAAAATTCTGGCTAGACGACGAAGCTTATCTTGAAGATGTAGATCGCGGCGTGCACGAGGGCGGCTTGTCATTCGGGGTTGGCATTTTTTTGGCAATCTCTTCTTGGATCGCTTGGGCGTTTGCAGGGCTCTTCATAAAAGATATTGAGCTTTGCTCTTCCTTAATGCTAATCGTGTTTGTAATTTCGACATTTTGGATTATCGCTGCGATGATCAAGAGAGGCGCCTATGCAGAACAGGTGCCTTGGCTCTTCTTTAATTGCTTTTACAGCCTTTGCTTTTTTTTGATTATCTATCGAACAGCCACTTGGAATCCGTTTCGAGAAAACTATGAAAATTTCACCACGGGAGTCATCTTTGCGTTGTTCTTCTTCTTTATTGCAGATTTAGCTTTAACCAGAATACTGGAACAAAGACGCAGACAGATAAAGCCAAAAAATCTGTAAGGGTCGTGAGGACCGTAAGGCCGTAAGCTGCATGCGTTGTTGGGCGCATAAGCGAAGCGTCATCCACTTTCTTCAAAAGTGCCGCATACCGACACAGATCACGGCGCATGACGCCTTCGGCTGATGCGCCCTACAAAACCCTCGGTGCGAGGGGGTTGGTCTCGTGGTGTGGGTTCGGAAAGCAGATCCCTCGCCCGCTGCGCGCACTCGGGATGACACGGGTGTGGGTGTCGCGCAGCGTGCCCGTGACGCTGTCTCGACGCTCATGCCGCATGCGGAGTCTGAAATGGCCGTAGGCCGGGTTATTGACCCAGCGCCATCGTCCGGATACCGATACCGGGTGCATGGCACCCAGCCTGCGATCGACGAAATCGTTCGACTCGGCGGTCGGTCTGTTGAACATCGGAAGCGCAGCGGCGCGTCGAGTGCGCGGGGTCTGCGCAGAACGGCCGGTCGCCGTCTGGCCGTTGACCGGAGTCCGGGGCGTCGGCAAGCTGCCGCAGGAAGCGGGGGCGAAGGGCGACATGTGGTTCCGTTCGTCGTCCGGAGGCAGTATCGAAGCGGATCACGGGGAGCGATGAGCCGATGGACGACGCAGCCGACATTCTTGCGCTGAAGGACGCCTACGAACAGCTGCAGTCGTGGACGCCGATCGTCGAGTTCGGTCCTCTGCGCGCGTATCAGCCGAGCCATCATGCGGAGGCGCAGCGACTGTGGCGCGAAGTGATCGATCCCGCCGTGAGGCAGACCGACGACACGCAGACGCTGGATGCCCACGGCACGTACCGGACCCGTGCCGCCAGTCCGTGGCATGCGTATTTCTATCTGCGCGCTCAGCAACAGCACGTGTTCCGCGCCGGTCGGCCCCTCCGAGCGCCTCCTGAGCCGGACGCACGGGTGGTCGGCGAGCATCTGTTTTTCCGCGGGCAGCGGTGCGCGAGCTGGCCGTTCCATTCGAGCCTGCGGCGCAGAGATGCCGTCACGGCAGCCGCGGAGCGGCGCGCCGCGTTCGCGCTGTCGGAATACTTCCGCTACACCTTCATCGCCAATGCCGATGTAGCGTCGAACACAGGCCGCTGTTTCGCGCAGCACTACGGGATCGCGACCGATCTCGTCGACGTCAGTTGCGATCCGGGCATCGCGATCTGGTTCGCGATGCATCCGTATCCGTCGTCCTGTCCCGACGGCGAACCCGATGCGGTCGTCCGCGCCGTCAGTTGGGCCGGACAGCGCGACGATGCTCCGGTGACATGTCTGCTCGCTCCGCCGTTCGTGCGCAACGTGTACACGCAACGCGGCCTGTTTCTCGATACATCCTCGACCAACGGAGAATTGACCGCGGGACTCAGACTGGAGGTGACGTTCCCGCGGGAGACGGTCGGCGGCGAGTTCCAGGTGCGGCGCAGCGGGGTGGATATCGATGTCTGGCCCGAGCCGGATGCGGCCGAGCAGGCCCTGATCGGCTGGGCCCGAGGGATCGCCGCCGAGGCCGGCGATGACGCGGGCGTCGGCGACCGCGTCGCGCAGGCGCGCGAGGGCGATGCCTGGCCGAGGTTCTGGCTCGATCGCGAGCTGTACGAACACGATCGACAGGTCGAAGAGTGGCTCACGATCCTGGATTGGGTGCTGCCGTCCACTTGCGTGACTGCGCTCCCGGTCGTCTCCGCACAGGGACCGATGCAATACGAGGTCCTCGAACCCAAGGTGCGAGCCCTGGTCCGCGCCAATCCGACTTTTTTCATGGCGCTGGTCTCCGCGACGGAAGACGCTGATTTCAGCCGGCATGAAGTATTGCGTCAGGTGATCGTCGTGGCGCGCGGCATTCTCGACCAGCCATGAGGGACTTAGGGTGGCTTCATGCCCACCACATCCATATCACTGGACAATGATGGCATACCGTTTCTGGAGATCGATTCTTTCGATCATTGCATCCAGCCGCGTCTACATGAAGATGGTGGGCATGAAGCCCACCCTACAGAAACTGCAACAAGCAAGCATCTGATTTTTTATACGGGGCATGCATGTAATCCAGATCACAAGGAGTGAGGGTATGTCGGACAACGAAGGGTTCTCCAACGGTTTCGAGAAGGCTTGGCGGGAATCCACCACGATGATCGGTCAAATGCTGGGAGGATGCCTGCCTTGGTTGTTTCTCGCGATTATCTTGCTGGTTATCCTGCTGATCATTGGCAACATCATTTTCTGATGGATGAAGGCCGCAAGACGGATATGGTGTCGCAGGTCGCATCAGCGAAGCGTCATGCGCTTTGTTCAGGGGTACCGCGTATCGATACGCATCACGGCGCATGACGCCTTCGGCTGATGCGCCCTACGAAGCCTTCGGTGCGAGGTGGTTGGTCGCGTGGCGTGGGTTTGGAAAGCAGGTCCCTCGTCCGCTGCGTGCGCTCGGGATGACAATGGTGTGGGGTCTGAAATGGCCGTAGGCCGGGTCATTGACCCAGCGCCATCGTCCGGAAACCAAGGCTGGGGACATGGCACCCAGCCTGCGATCGACGGAATCGTTCGACTCGACGGTTCGGATGCTTTGAGCGGCACGGAGCGAACACCGGATCAGCGCTGCCCGAACCGCGTGGCTGCGTGTCGCATCAGAGAGCGTCCGCTATCGCCGCTCGCATCGGCGTGGCGCGAGGGCGTGAGCGGCGCGGTCAGACCCGTCGCCGGTGCGCTCGGGCTGTCGACGACGATGGCCGGCTGTGGGCGGCCCGTGATGCGCGGGCGGGGGCTGCAGCCCTGGCCGTAGAGGAGCACGGGGGCCTGACTCGTGCGGGCGATGACCAGATCGCCGCAGCCGTCGCTGTTGAGGTCGCCGGTCGCGAAGTAGTTGACGCGGCCCTGGAAATTGAAGGCGTTGACGAGGGTTTCGGGCGCGAGGCCCGTCGGCGTCTGCAGGTAGTGGCGGATGTAGCCCCAGCCGCTGTGCGCGATCGCCAGATCGGTGCGGCCGTCGCGGTTGAGGTCGGCGGCGATCAGGGACTCGGTGCTGGCGCCTCTTTCCCGGGCGAGTTCGGTGGGCGGCGCGAGGTTGCCGAGCGTATCCTGCAGGTACACGCGCAGGTTCGCGCCGTCCCGCGCTTCATCCTGCGCCAGATCGCCGCGGCCGTCGTCATTGAAATCGCCGACGACGAGCGCCGCCGTGTGGTTGGAGCCCAGCGGCAGGGAGCGCACGATCGGCGCGGCGTATCCGCCCGATCGCAGGGCCGGGTAGATGTGGAATTCCTCGAACGGCCGGTTGAAGATCGTGCCGAGCACGAGATCGTCCAGACCGTCGCCGGTGACATCGCCCGTCGTGCGCACCGCGGACGCGGGCAGCGGCAGGGTCGAGACGCGCGCGATCACGCCGCGGAGGCTGCCGTGAACGACGGTGGCCGTGGTATTGCTCGAATCGACGAGAACGTCGAGATAACCGTCGCGATCGACATCGGTCGCGACGAGATCTGCGGGATCGCCGACCTCGACCGTGCTGGACGTGAAGCTGCCGTCCGCGTTCGCGCGCAGCGCCATGACGCCCGTGACCGTGATGGTGACGATGTCGCCTCTGGCATCGCCGTTCAGATCGGCGATCAGTAGCTGGTAGGCGAGGAAGTTGATCGACTCGCCGATCTTGATCGCAGGGCCGAGCAGGCCATCCTCGCGCTGGTAGACGACGTAGATGTCCGTGCGGCTGTCCATCGGATTGGGGGCGGAGCGCAGGGACAGGAACACGAGGTCGTCGCGCCCATCGCCGGAGACATCGCCCACGGCGACGGAGCGCGCCTGGATGGCCGCCGGATCCGGGTAGAAGACCGGCGCGGTCAACGAATAGGACGATGTGGCGGAGGACAGCGCCGGCATCGGCGGCCGTGCGATGCCGGTCTGGCCGCGCGTGCCTGCGCTGAATGTCGTCGGTGCCCGCGGCCGCAGGTTCGACGCCGCACCCGCCGCCACGCTGTCGCGCGCGTGGGCGGGCCCACGAAGGCGTTCAAATCGCCCCTGCGCAGGCCACAACAGGCCGGCGCATGCGACGCCCGCCGCGATCACCCACCACGCACTCGAACGCATCTGCACGTCCGCTCCGATCATGAATCCGGCCGGATTATATCGACCGGTGCCGGAGCGCGTCAGGACCGGGCAGTCACGCGGCTTCCGGCCCGCGGCCGATTGCGGCGATTGAATGGAATTTACGGCGATCCGTCGCCGCGTCTGGACTCCATCACCTCGATGATGTCCTGCGTCAGGTCGATGAGCGTTGCTGCCCGCGCGATCTCGGCGCGCTGCGATTCGCCGCAGGTCGTGTCCGCATCGGACATCGCGTCGATGTCGGCGACAGCTGCAGGATCGCCGATCTCCAGGCGCAGGAGCTCGGCGTAACGGGTCTCGCTGCGCTGCCACTGTGCGCGCGTCTCCTCGGGCAGGAAACGGCATCGCGCTTCGATGCGCAGTCTGCGCATGGTGCTGGCGTAATGTTCCAGGTCTTGCTGCTTCTGTTTCCGGGCCTTGTTCAGCGGCCTCGGGCGGTTGGCGGGCGGCGGCGGCAGCGGGACGGAGAGGTCGGCGCTCGCGGCAGATTCCTCTCGGCGGTTCGCCTCTGCCGTCATGGCATCGATCGCCTCCAGAAGCTCGACCATGGACTCGGTGAGCTCGATATTTTCGGCAATAAGACGCATCTCTTGCCCGAGGTCATCGCCGCAGCCGGTCTCGGCATCGGGCGCGGATTCGACCGCGGCGATGGCGGCAGGGGCGGCGATCCTGCTGCGCAGGCTCCTGAGCGCGCGTTCGTGCACACCGAGCATGCGCGTGCGCATCGCTTCGTCGAGGAATCGGCAGCGCGTTTCGATCCGTATGATCCTCTGGTGAAACTCGAGCATCGCGAGGTACGTCTCGCCATCCGTCGCCTCCGTCGCGGCCTCCGCTTCGGGTTCGGCCATGTCCTCTTCCGCAGTCGTCTCCGCGTCCGTTTCCTCCTGGATGCGGGCGACGTTTTCGGCGAACGCACGGCCCTCGGGCGTCTCGCGCTTCCATTTGTCGATGCCGACGAGAAATTCGATCCGTTCGTAGCGATTCTCGACGCGGTCCATCGCGGCCTGACCGCAGTCGAGATAGGCAGGGTCGCGCGCGTAGCGCTTGCCGACGTCTTCGGCCTCCTCGGTGAGCGCGGCATCGTAGTCGCGCACGGCGTCCTGGCGCAGATACTCCAGATACTCGGCGAACTTCACCCGGCGGTCGGCTTCGAGCAAGTCGCAGCGCGCATCGACCTCGCGCGCTTCGACGAAGCTGGCGTAGAAGGCACGTGCGTAGTCGCGCTCGGTGGAATCGCCGGCAGCTTGCGCGGCCGCAGTTGGGGCGAAGGACGCGATAGCGAGCGCGGTGCATGCGCGGAGAAGGCTGACCATGAAACGCTCCGGAAATTCAGCGGCGGATGGTATCACCCGTCGCACCGCGTTCCGTTCGCGGGCGATCCCGCCGCCCTTCACCCCGCCACCACTTCCGCGATCAGCTTGTCGCGCAGCACCAGACTGGGCTTGCCGTCCGGCTGCAGGGCGAAGACGCCGAAACCGTTGGAGTAGATCACGCCGCCGTCGGCGGTGAGGTCGAAGGACGCGACGTGGCTGGCGAGGATGCGTTCCTCGCCCTGATCGCTGCGCCAGACCAGTTTCCAGGTGTCAGGGACCAGCGAGGGCACGCCGTGCACGCGCTTGCTGCTGCGCATCGCGGCTTCGGCGTCGATGCGGCGGCCCTTGAGCAGGATGTCCTTGAGGTCGGCGTCCTGCTGCGGGCCGGTCGCGGAGGTCAGCGGTTTGCGCGAATACACCAGCGACTGGAAATTGAGGAAGTGGAACAGCGTGCGCAGCAGGCGGAACGGGAACAGCACGGCATCGAGCAGGATGTCCCTGCCGCCGTAACGCTGTCCTTCGTAGGGCCTGCGGATGAACAGCAGCGCGCCGTCGGGCGCGACCCGCGGCTGCAGGAAATCGAAGCGCGGGTCTTCGAACACCGGCGTCAGTTCGCCGCTGCGGGTATCGAGCAACTGGATCGAGGCCGGGCCGATCGCGACCACATGCCCCTGCGGGCCGCGTGCGATGCCCGCCGACTGGAAGACCAGTCGAGCATCCAGCCGCCCGTCCTGGCTGGGCACCCAGCACGGCGCGGTGTCGATGGTGTCGCCGCCGGTGAGCGCGCGCTGGTTGTCGCCTTCGACGCCCATCGTCACGATGTCGGCGGCGCCGTTGCCGGACTGCTGACTGCACAGCAGCTGCGTGCCGTCGGCGCTCAGACGCAGATCGTCGAGCAGCAGATTCTGGCGATGGATCAGGCGCCGTTCCTGGCCGCTGACGATGTCCTGTTCGAACAGCCCGCCCATCGCCTGATCGCGCAGGAAATAGATCAGCCGCCCGTCGGGCGCGAACTGCACCGAGGTCGCCTGCAGCGGCAATTCGCGGCTCGGGCCCTCGCGCCAGTCGCCGCCGGCGCGCACCGAAAAGGTCGTGCCCTGCTTCCACGCGTGACGCTCGCGCGAACGCTCCAGCCGGTCCATCGCCGCCTGCACGTGCGGACTATGGATCTCGCGCGGCGCTTCGCCCGCATCGGCGTAGAACAGCTTGCCGTTGGCGACGAACGCGACCCGTTTGGTGCTGGGTTCGGCCTTCGGCGGCGCCCAACCCTCGGCCGCGGGCTCGCGCCGACGCTGGCCGAACAGCAGATACAGCACGATCGCGACGACCACGGCGATGAGGAGCAGATGCATGGCGAAGGCACTCACGGGGCGCTGCGGGCATTGTCCACGGCGGGTCCGGAGGCGTCCAGACGCGGCCCGTCGCGCGGCCGCGGTGCACGGCCAAAAAGAAAGGCGCCGGTCGCCCGGCGCCTTTCCGCGCATCCTTGCCTGTCGCGTCCTCAGCCGCTGCGGGCTTCCTCGTAACCGTGAAAGACCATGCTGGCCTGCGCACGCCCCTGGGTCAGCGAGCGGAGCGCGGTGGCGTAGCCGGCGAGCGCGGCCAACGGCGCGAGCGCATGGACTTCTGTGCGCGCGCCGCGATCCTCGATCGCCGTCACCCGGCCGTGGCGACGCTGCAGGTCGCCGATCACGTCGCCGACGTGGGCCGACGGTGTGTCGACGGCCAGCGTCATCATCGGTTCCAGCAGCGTGGTGCCGACCTGCGCGAGCGCGGTCTTCACCGCGTCCATGCCGGCGCGCTGGAACGCGAGATCGGACGAATCGACCGCATGGGTCTCGCCACCGACCAGCGTCACCACTATGCCGACGACCGGATGCCCGCGTGGGCCTTCGATCAGCGCCGCGCGCACGCCCTTTTCGGTCGCCGCCACGAACGTTTTCGGCACCGCGCCGCCAACCGTGCGGTCCTCGAACGTGATCAGGCCGTCGTCGCGCGGCGCGACATCGACGATCACGCGCGCGAACTGCCCGCGGCCGCCGCTGCGTTTCACCAGTTTGCCCTCGACGCCGCGGATCGCGGCGCGCGGCGTTTCCTGATAGGCCACGCGTGGCGTGCCGGTGCGCACTTCGACGTTCCAGTCGTTGCGCAGACGCTCGACCATCACCTCAAGATGCAGCTCGCCCATGCCCCACACCAGCGTTTCGCCGGTGTCGGGGTCGGCCTCGACGCGGAACGACGGATCTTCCTGCGCCAACGCGGCCAGACCCTGGCCGAGCCGGATCAGATCGTTCGCGTTCTGCGCCGAGAGCCGCCAGGACAGCACTGCAGGCTGCACGCGGATGCTGTCGAGCACGAGGCGTGCGTCTTCGCCGCTGAGCGTCTCGCCGCTGACCGCATCCTTCCAGCCGAGGATCGCGACGATCTCGCCGGCCACGGCCGCCGACACGTCCTGCGTGCGATCGGCCTGCACCACGGCGAGGCGACCGATGCGGCGCGCGCGATCCTGCCGCGAACACCACACGGTATCGCCCGCACGCAGCGTGCCGGAGTACACGCGCACGTAACTCACCGGGCCGTGGGCCTGATGCGCGATCTTGAACACCAGCGCCGCGACCGGGCCGTCGGGATCGGCATCCAGCCGCAGGTCGTCGCCATCGTGCTCGACATGGATCGCCGGTCGCTCGGACGGTGCGGGCAAATAGTGCACGATCGCATCGAGCAGGCCGTGGATGCCCTTGTTGCGGATCGCCGAGCCCGCCAACACCGGTACGCCGGCGCCGGCGAGCGTGCCGCGACGGATCGCCGCGCGCAGCCTCTCCGCATCGATCGGGCGTTCTTCGAGCCACGCGTCGGCGAGCGCATCGTCGTGCGCGGCCACCGCTTCGATCAGCTGCTGACGCGCTTCGCCGTAGAGCGCCGACGCGTCGTCGGGCCACGGCTGCACGATACGTTCGCCTTCGTCGGTCCAGCGCACGATGCAGCGCTCGACCAGATCGACCCAGCCGTCGAAAGCGGTGTCCTCGCCCAGCGGCAGACCGAGCGCCCACGGTTCGGCGTCGAGCTTGTCGCGCATCTGTCGCAGCACGCGCGCGAAGTCGGCGCCGGGACGATCCATCTTGTTGACGAACGCGATGCGCGGCAGCGCGTGCCGCTGCGCCTGGCGCCAGACGGTCTCGGATTGCGGCTGCACGCCGTCGACCGCGGAAAAGACCGCGACCGCGCCGTCGAGCACGCGCAGCGAGCGCTCCACTTCGATCGCGAAATCGATGTGGCCCGGGGTGTCGATGAGAGTGAGCCGATGGGTGGCCTCGCCGGACGGCGTCCAGTCGATGCGTACGGCCGCGGCGCCGATGGTGATGCCGCGGCGGCGTTCGATGTCGCCGTAGTCGGTGGTCGCCGCGCCGTCGTGCACCTCGCCGATGCGGTGGATCGCGCCGGCGGCGTAGAGCAGGCGTTCGGTCAGGGTGGTCTTGCCGGCGTCGATGTGGGCGATGATGCCGAGGTTGCGCCAGCGGGAAAGATTCGTGCGGATGTTCATATGCGTAGGGAGAAATCGCCAACATGCGGGGCCGCACGCCCCGGTTGGCGACGGGACGGGCGGCTAGGTTTCGGTCTCGGCGACGAGGCTCATGGCACGTTCTCCAGGGAGTCGGACGGTGGTTCGGCGGGGAAATGAAGGATCGCGGACAACACGAAATCGCGGACAACAAAAAAGCACCCTTGCGGGTGCTTGGCGTTTCGCGCGTCGCGGGCGTGGGATCAGTTCGATCCGCGTCCGTCGATCGCGAAAGGCAGGCGCACCCGGCCCGCGCTCGCGCGCTGGCGGTTCAGCAGAATCAGGAGCGGGTTCCGCGTCATGACCGTGGCCGGGTGGAGGGGAGAAGGCGCGCATTCTGCGCGCAGGCACGAAGCCGCGTCAATGGGCGGCTTCAGGCCTCGGGATACGGTGGTTCGATGTTCGGAACGACTTCCCCGAAGAACGGGTCGGGGAGCTCTTCCACGCGCCCGTCGAAAATTCTGTGCACGCGGAAGACATTGCTGTAATCCCGGTTTCCGCGCTTGTCGCGCGGATCGGTTTCGTTTCCGAAGTCCTCGTCGTCCAGCACATGGAACAGGCCATAGCTGTCCGGCCCATGTTCGGCGATCCAGTCGAGCATGGGCCAAAACGGCGAACTGCGGTGATTCCTGGAGACGAAGCATTGCAACACACCACGGTGATTGTTGTGGTGTTCGTGCAGTGTCCAGAGGACGAAAGGCGAGTTGTTCTCCGCCATCCACGCGCGGAATTCGGCCCAGAGGCGGGCGTCTTCGGCATCGACGCGGTCGTCGATGACGTCGATGTCCTCGCTCGTTGCGTTCGCATACGGCGCACGCGACGAGCGCAATACGCACCAACCGATCGCGAACAACACCCTTGTGGTCCCCGATACCCGGCCTGGATGCGGCGCCCGATCAGCGCCGCATCGAAGCGAAGAACTCGTCGTTGGACTTGGTGTTCTTCATCTTGTCGAGCAGGAATTCCATCGCCGCGATCTCGTCCATGCCGTGCAAAAGTTTGCGCAGGATCCAGATCTTCTGCAGAAGTTCGGGTTCGATCAGCAGGTCCTCGCGGCGGGTGCCGCTGAGGTTGACCGCGATCGCCGGGTAGACGCGCTTTTCGGTGATCCGGCGGTCGAGGTGGATTTCGCTGTTGCCGGTGCCCTTGAATTCCTCGTAGATCACCTTGTCCATGGCGCTGCCGGTGTCGATCAGGGCGGTGGCGATGATCGTCAGCGAGCCGCCTTCCTCGACGTTGCGCGCGGCGCCGAAGAAACGCTTCGGACGATGCAGGGCGTTGGCGTCGACGCCGCCGGTCAGCACCTTGCCGGAGCTGGGGACGACGTTGTTGTAGGCGCGGGCGAGGCGGGTGATCGAGTCGAGCAGGATGACCACGTCCTTCTTGTGCTCGACGAGTCGCTTGGCGCGTTCGATCACCATTTCGGCGACCTGCACGTGGCGGGCGGCGGGTTCGTCGAAGGTCGAGGACACCACTTCGCCGCGCACGGTGCGCTGCATTTCGGTGACTTCTTCCGGACGCTCGTCCACCAGCAGCACGATCAGGTGCACGTCGGGATGGTTGTAGGTGATGGCGCTGGCGATCTGCTGCATCATCATCGTCTTGCCGGCCTTCGGCGGCGAGACGATCAGCGAGCGCTGGCCCTTGCCCTGCGGGGCCATCAGGTCGAGGATGCGGCCGGTGATGTCCTCGGTGCTGCCGTCGCCGCGCTCGAGCTTGAAGCGGCGGCGCGGGAACAGCGGGGTGAGGTTCTCGAACAGGATCTTGTTCTTGGACGCTTCCGGCGGTTCGCTGTTGATGGTGTCGACCACCGCCAGCGCGAAGTAGCGTTCGCCATCCTTGGGCCAGCG
>JBIJBH010000318.1:0-4854 GCA_044345315.1 Lysobacteraceae bacterium | reverse complement strand
CTTCGTTTCCGGCACCCGATACGTTCGCGTCGCCCGATGCAGCAGGTTGGCGCCGGCGATGACGATCCCAGTGTCCTCGCCCGCGAACTTGCCGGCGTAGTGCGGGTTGGCGGCATCCATCGCTCGCTCCGCATCCGCGAGCGTCTCGTGGGTGCAGTTGCCGGCGTAGCACCATTTCAGTTCGGTGGAGGTCTGCGCCTGCACGTCGCCGGCCAAATGGATCGAGCACAGGGCCGCGAAGGCCAGAAAAACGGTACGCACGAATCGAACGTCCCCTGTCGACGTTTTGTCCACCGAAGTGCCGGCGGAGCGGTGGAGGATGGCCCCTGCGCTGCGGGCGCATGCGTGCAGGTCGTTGCTGTCTTTCTGCAGGATGCGATCGCGCAGTCCGGGTGTCCGCGCGGGGATCTGATCGCTGCCGACCAGAAGGTTATCGGTGGCATCGCGTCATCGCCAGCCGATCCCGACGGACGGCGAGCACGTCGTCCCGTCAGCGGTCGGTACGCGCCCCGACCGTGCACAACGACGTTCGCCACGTGTGGTCCCCGCCCCAGGTGCGATATCCGGCAGTGTCGATGTGGATCGCGGTCGGGGTGTAGAAGCCGAGGCCCATGTCCAGCGCCTGGCCGTGTTCGCGCCAGAACGCGCAGAGGCGTTCGACGTTGTCGCCCCGTTCCGGAAGATCGAAATCGATCGCGCGATTCTGCAGATGTCGGCTGCGGGCGCTGCCGCCTGCGCAGGCGTTCATCGCCGCGTCGCGATAGACGGAGCGCGCCATCGACGGGTCGAGGATGCCTTCGTCGCGCAGGCGTGCGACCAGACGCAGCGTGGGCGGCATGTTCGGCTGCAGTTCCGCGGGCGGCACCGCGAATTCGATGTTGCCGCACAGGCGCCAGCGGCGCGCGGTGCGGGACAGCGCCGGCATCGGCACGACATCGCCGACGTTTTCGCTGCGCAGATAGGCGGCGTACTGCTCGACTTCGGCGCGGTGGCCGGCGTCGAGCCAGCGCGCATAGCGGGTCTTGGACGGAGCGAAGGCGGTGCAGGCGGCGAGGGTCAGCAACAGTGCGATCGCGAAGAGGCGGCCGGCTGTCGACATCTGCTGCGCCTCAGGCTTCGGCGACGCCCGCGATCGTGAAGCCGGCGACCACGCGACGGCCTTCGCCGGCGAGCACGTTGAACGTGCGCGCCGCCGCGGCGTTGGTCATCGTCTCCAGACCGATCCCGCGCGACAGACAGGCGGCCATCGTTGCCGGCGGCGGGAACGCCTGTCGTTCGCCGCTGCCGAGCAGGATCAATTCGGGCTGCAGCGCGAGCAGCGGTTCGAGATCGGCCGCGCCGAGCCCGGCGATCGACCGGACCGGCCAGTGCTCGATCAGCCGGTCCGGGGCGAGGATGAAACTCGCATCGAGCCGGCGGTCGTTGACCAGGGCCGAGGCGCCGTCGGCGCCGCGCAGGAAATAAGCGTGGTCGGGGCGTTCGAGGTGCAGTTGCATGGATCGGGTTCTCGGGGGAGCCGCCGGCTGTCCGCCCGCGGCGGTCGTTTCACGCCCGCGGCAGCACGATCTGGCGCTTGTCGCGGCTCTGGCGATACAGCACCGCGACGTTGCCGATGCGCTGGACCAGGGCGGCCTCGCTGCGCTCGACCAGTTCGGCGATCACGGCGTCGCGGGCCTCGCGGTCCTCGGCTGCCACCTTCACCTTGACCAGCTCGTGGTGCTCCAGCGCTCCGTCCAGCTCGGCCGCGACCGCGTCGGTCACGCCCCGTGCGCCCACCTGCAGGATCGCCTTGAGGCCGTGGGCCTGGCCGCGGAGGAACCGGTTCTGCGCGCTGGTGAGGGTCGTCGGCATGCGGGAGGCGCCGAAAGCGCCGGGGAAGTGCGGGTCGGGCAGGGTATCATGACCGACCCCTCCTCCCGGTGCGCCGCCGCCTCCGTCGGCCGCCTTCTTCCGTATCCCTCGCATGGCCCGCAGCAAGAGCAGCCACCGCTGGCTCAAGGAGCACTTCTCCGATCCCTACGTCAAGAAGGCGCAGGCGGAGGGGCTGCGCTCCCGTGCGGCCTACAAGCTGGAGGAACTGGTCGAGCGCGACCGCCTGCTCAGGCCCGGCATGGTCGTGGTCGACCTGGGCGCCGCCCCCGGGGGCTGGTCGCAGTGGGTCCGTCAGGCCCTGGGCGACAGCGGTCGGGTGCTGGCCCTGGACATCCTGGACATGCCCACCCTGGCCGGGGTCGAGTTCATCCACGGCGATTTCCGCGAGGACGAGGTTCTGGCCCGGCTGGAAGCCCTGCTGAACGGCCAGCCGGTGGACCTTGTGCTCTCGGACATGGCCCCCAATATGAGCGGAGTCGACGCGGTGGACCTGCCTCGGGCCATGCATCTGGCGGAGCTGGCGATGGAGTTCGCCGACCGTCATCTGCGCCCCGGCGGCGCCTTCCTGATCAAGCTGTTCCAGGGGGTGGGGTTCGACGATTACGTCCGGGCCTTGCGCCGCCGCTACGACCGTGTCGTGATCCGCAAACCCGCCGCCTCGCGCAGACGCTCTCCCGAGGTCTATGCTCTGGCCCAGGGCAAGCGCGCGGAACCGGCCCCGTGAACGGGCCGTCCCTCCGCCGCAGTCCGGGTGCTCCCCCCTTCGTCGTCTCTCGCGGGACGACGTCAGCGTAAGGATGAACAACTTGGCCAAGAATCTGCTGCTGTGGGTGATCGTCGCCGTCGTGCTGATGGCGGTGTTCCAGAGCCTCACCCCGACCGGCACCGGCGCGGGCGGCGAGCGCGCGCTGACCTACGACCAGTTCGTCCGCGAGGTGAAGGAAGACCGCATCGCCAAGGTGGTGATCGAAGAGGACGGGGTGACCATCCGCGGCCAGCGCAAGGACAACTCGGTGTTCGTCACCCACAGTCCGCGCGATCCCGACCTGATCAACGATCTGATCAATCACCGCGTCGAGACCCTGCAGAAGCCGCCGGCGTCCGGGCGCAACATCTTCGTCACCCTGCTCCTGAACCTGCTGCCGATCGTGCTGTTCATCGCGGTGTGGCTGTACTTCATGCGCCAGATGCAGCAGGGCGGCACCAAGGGTGCGATGTCCTTCGGCCGTTCGCGCGCCAAGCTGCTCAACGAGGATCAGACCAAGGCCACCTTCGCCGACGTCGCCGGCTGCGACGAGGCCAAGGAGGAAGTCGCCGAGCTGGTCGAGTTCCTGCGCGATCCGGGCAAGTTCCAGAAACTCGGCGGCAAGATCCCGCGCGGCGTGCTGATGGTCGGCCCGCCGGGCACCGGCAAGACCCTGCTCGCCAAGGCCATCGCCGGCGAAGCGCGGGTGCCGTTCTTCAGCATCTCCGGTTCGGACTTCGTCGAGATGTTCGTCGGCGTCGGCGCAAGCCGCGTGCGCGACATGTTCGAGCAGGCCAAGAAGCACGCTCCCTGCATCATCTTCATCGACGAAATCGACGCGGTCGGCCGCCATCGCGGCGCCGGCCTCGGCGGCGGCCACGACGAGCGCGAGCAGACCCTCAACCAGCTGCTGGTCGAGATCGCCGCGACCAACCGCCCCGACGTGCTCGATCCCGCGCTGTTGCGCCCGGGCCGTTTCGACCGTCAGGTCGTGGTCGGCCTGCCCGACGTGAAGGGCCGCGAGCAGATCCTGCGCGTGCACATGCGCAAGGTGCCGCTGGCCGACGACGTCGAGCCGATGGTGGTCGCGCGCGGCACGCCGGGCTTCTCGGGCGCCGATCTGGCCAACCTCGTCAACGAGGCGGCGCTGTTCGCCGCCCGCGAGAACGCCCGTGAAGTGCGCATGGATCATTTCGACCGCGCCCGCGACAAGCTGCTGATGGGCACCGAGCGCCGTTCGATGGCGATGAGCGACGAGGAGAAGACCCTCACTGCCTATCACGAGGCCGGCCACGCGATCGTCGGCCGTCTGGTGCCGGAACACGATCCGGTCTACAAGGTCACGATCATTCCCCGAGGCAGGGCATTGGGCGTGACCATGTATCTGCCGGAAGGCGACAAGTACAGCATCAACCGCACCGCGATCGAATCGATGCTGTGCTCGCTCTACGGCGGCGTCGCCGAGGAGCTGATCTTCGGCGTCGACAAGGTCACCACCGGCGCCTCCAACGACATCGAGCGCGCGACCAAGATGGCGCGCAACATGGTCACCAAGTGGGGTCTCTCCGACGAGCTCGGCCCGATCGCCTACGCCGAGGAGGAAGGCGAAGTGTTCCTCGGTCGCAGCGTGTCGCAGCACAAGAACGTCTCCGACGAGACCGCGCGCAGGATCGACGAAGTCGTGCGCGGCATTCTCGACAAGGCCTACGGGCGGACCACCACCATCCTCAACGAGAATCTCGACAAGCTGCACACGATGGCGAAGCTGCTGCTGCAGTACGAGACCATCGACGCGCCGCAGATCGACGCGATCATGGAAGGCCGCGAACCGCCGCCCCCGGCGGGCTGGGGCAAGTCCGGCAGCGGCAAGGACGACGGTCTGCCGCGTCCGCCGACGCCGGTGATCGGCGGGCCGGCGGCGACGACCTGACGTTCCCGATTCGCACGAAATGAAACGACAGGCCGGGGCGAAAGCTCCGGCTTGTTTTTTTGGGGTCGGAAGAGCGAATGTCGCATGTAACGATGCATAGGGTGCGTCTTGGCGCAGCGTCGGGATGGCGCTGCGTGTGATCGGTGCGCCAAGGCCTGAGGTATCCCCACGTTTTTTTGCAAAAAAATCCCGGAAAGATGCGCTCGCCATGCCATCCGTCAGCCGGCGATGGTTTTGATCTTGATCTGCCGGGGCCCCTGGTTGCGGCGGGATTCGCGGATCAGGCCCGAAGGGCGCGCGACAGGAA
>JBIJBH010000316.1:0-4856 GCA_044345315.1 Lysobacteraceae bacterium | reverse complement strand
CATGTCCCAGGCCCCGGTCGGGCAGCGCTCGGCGCACAGGCCGCAGTGCAGGCAGACATCCTCGTCCTTGACCATCACCCGCAGGGTCTTGAGCGGTTCGGACACGTACAGCGGCTGTTCCGCGTTCAGCGCCGGCGCGGTCAGGCGCTTGCGGACATCCTCCTCCTCGCCGTTCGCGGTGAAGGTGATGCAGTCGGTCGGGCAGATGTCGACGCAGGCGTCGCACTCGATGCATTTGTCCTTGACGAACACGGTCTGCACGTCGCAGTTGAGACAGCGTTGCGCCTCTTTCAAAGCGGTCGCGGGATCGAAGCCGGTCTCGACCTCGACGCTGATGCTGTCCAGCTTCTTCGCCGCTTCCGACCACGGCACTCTGTAGCGCTCGTCGATCGAGACCGCGTTGTCGTAGCTCCACTCGTGGATGCCCATCTTCTGCGAGATCAGGCTCACGTCGGGCGCGGGCCGCTCGCGCGGGTCTTCGCCGTGCAGCAGGCGGTCGATGCTGACCGCGGCGGCGTGGCCGTGGGCCACCGCCCAGATGATGTTCTTCGGCCCGAACGCGGCATCGCCGCCGAACAGCACATGCGGCAGGGTCGACTGATGGGTGACCGTATCCACCACCGGCATGCCCCAGCGGTCGAACTCTATGCCGACATCGCGCTCGATCCAGGGAAAGGCGTTCTCCTGGCCGACCGCGATCAGCACTTCGTCGCAAGGGAAGAATTCGTCGGGCTCGCCGGTCGGTACCAGATTGCGGCGGCCGTCGGCGTCGTATTCGGCGCGGACCTTCTCGAAGGTCATGCCGGTGAGCCGGCCGCTGGCGTGGACGAAGCTTTTCGGCACCCGGAAGTCGAGGATCGGGATGCCTTCGTGCATCGCGTCCTCCTTCTCCCAGGGGCTGGCCTTCATTTCGTCGAAGCCCGAACGGACGATCACCTTCACGTCCTCGCCGCCGAGCCTGCGCGCGGAACGGCAGCAGTCCATCGCGGTGTTGCCGCCGCCGAGCACGAGAACCCGTTTGCCGACCTTGGTGACATGACCGAAGTAGACGTTGGCGAGCCAGTCGAGCCCGACGTGGATCTGGGCCGCAGCCTCCTGGCGCCCGGGGATGTCCAGATCGCGCCCGCGCGGCGCGCCGGTGCCGACGAAGATCGCGTCGTAGCCTTCGGCGAGCAGCGCGCGCATCGACTCGATCCGGCGGTTGCCGACGAATTCGACGCCCAGATCGAGGATGTAGCCGCACTCCTCGTCGATCACCTCCTCGGGCAGGCGGAAGCGCGGCACCTGGGTGCGCATGAAGCCGCCGGGCTTGGGGTCGGCCTCGAACACGGTCACGCGATAACCGAGCGGTGCGAGGTCGCGGGCCACGGTCATCGCCGAGGGCCCGGCGCCGACGCAGGCGATGCGCCGGCCGTTGAGTTCGGTGGCAGGTTTCGGCATCCGCGCCGAGACATCGCCCTTGTAGTCGGCGGCGACGCGCTTGAGCCGGCAGATGGCGACCGGTTCCGGTGCCTCGCCGTTGTTCTCCTCCACACGTCCGCGCCGACAGGCCGGCTCGCAGGGGCGGTCGCAGGTGCGGCCGAGGATCCCCGGGAAGACGTTGCTTCGCCAGTTGATCATGTAGGCGTCGGCGTAGCGGCCGGCTGCGATCAGGCGGATGTACTCGGGGACAGGCGTGTGCGCCGGACAGGCCCACTGGCAGTCGACGACCCGATGGAAGGTGTCGGGGTTGCGGATATCGGTCGGCTTCATCGGCGCTGCGACCCTCGCTGCTGGTCCGGCCGAAGGCGTCGGCCGCCGCTTGCGTCCCGAGTCTATCCCCGCATTCCTCCGGTCGTCACGCTGCGGTCGCGGTCGCGACCGGATGGCAGGCGCCGACCGCCCCGGGGACGCCTGGGGGCGCGGGCGCGCGGACGAGGCCGCGAGTGCCGGATTTCGCGCAGATCGTCCGCTGCATACGGTTTCAGGATCCCGACGCACGGGCGCGTGCGGCCATCGACATGCCCCCCGCACCGTCCCGCGGACCATCGCTATCGCATTGATCCGGCAGGAAATCGGGACGCTCGACGGACTGATGCCGCGGCTCATGACGAATCGTCAGCAGACAGGGGGTTGACATGCTGCGAAAGCGCATGCTTACCTGCAGCCATGACGCAGCGCAGCATCCATCGCCCGACACGAACCACCGCCACGACGGCGGTGCGGGCGCATGCGATGACCGGCGCGCGGCGCATCGACCACGTCATCGTCAACGCCGCGCTCGCGGCGCTCGTCCTTGTCGTCGTCGTCCTTATTACCTCACCTACAGGTGCGGGATAGGGTTGCGCTGAGACAACCCGGGTTCGAACAAAACCCCCGCACCTGACGAAGGTGCGGGGGTTTTCGTTTTCAGGACTCTTGGGCAGGAAACACGCATTTTCCGGTGGTTTCGATTTCATCCCGCAAGACATCACGCAAGACATTCCGCGACACCAGCCAACGAGACGAGAGGACAGGGGCAGATGCACAGCGACGCGATCAAATCCGGACCCGCCCGAGCCCCCGCCCGCGCGATGCTGCGCGCGACCGGGCTGGACGACGCGGCGATCGCCAAGCCCTTCGTCGGCGTGATCCACACCTGGTCCGACGTGTCGCCCTGCAACTTCACCCTGCGCGATCTGGCCCAGGACGTGCGCCGCGGAGTCATCGCCGGCGGCGGCACGCCGATCGAGTTCAACACCATCGCCGTGACCGACGGCATCGCCATGGGCAGCGACGGCATGCGCGCCTCGCTGACCTCGCGCGAGACCATCGCCGATTCGATCGAGCTGGCGGTGACCGGCCACTGCCTGGACGCGATGGTGGTGCTGGTCGGCTGCGACAAGACCATTCCGGCGGCGGCGATGGCCGCGGCGCGGCTGGACATCCCCACCGTGGTCCTCTACGGCGGCACGATCCTGCCGGGCAAATGCAAGTCCGGGGACGGCAGCGAGCGCATGCTGACCGTGCAGGACGTGTTCGAGGCGGTAGGCGCGCACGCGGCGGGCCGCATCGACGACGCCGAACTGGGCGAGATCGAGCGCAAGGCCTGCCCCGGCGCCGGCGCCTGCGGCGGCCAGTTCACCGCGAACACGATGGCGATGGTGCTGACCTTCCTCGGCCTGTCGCCGATGGGCGAGAACGATATTCCGGCGGTGCACGCCGACAAGCCGAAGGCGGCCGAGCGCTGCGGCGAGCTGGTGATGGAGCGCCTGCGCGACGGCGGCCCGACGCCGCGGCAACTGATCACCCAGGCATCGCTGCGCAACGCCGCGCGCGCGGTCTCGGCCACCGCCGGTTCGACCAACGCGATCCTGCATCTGCTGGCGATCGCGCACGAGGCCGGTGTGAAGTTCGAACTGGAAGAATTCGAGGCGGCGAGCGCGAACACGCCGGTGATCGCCGACCTGAAACCGGGCGGCCGCTATACCGCGGCGAAAATGTTCGAATTCGGCGGCACCGCACTGGTGGCGCAGGCGCTGAAGACGGCCGGTCTGATCGAGGATGTCCCCACGATCGCCGGCCGCAGTTTTTTCGAGGCCGCCGATGCGGCGCAGACCGATCCGGCGCAGGACATCGTGCGCCCGGTGAGCGCGCCGTTCAAACCGCGCGGCGGCTATTCGGTGCTGTACGGCGATCTCGCGCCCGAGGGCTGCATCGTCAAGCTCGCCGGCCACGGCCGCGAGAAGCACACCGGCCCGGCGCGGGTGTTCGACAGCGAGGAAGCCGCGTTCGCCGCAGTGCAGGCGCGGAAGATCGTCGCCGGCGACGTGGTCGTGATCCGCTTCGAAGGCCCGGCCGGCGGCCCCGGCATGCGCGAGATGCTCGCGGTGACCGCTGCACTCGTCGGCCAGGGCCTGGGCAACGACGTGGCCCTGCTCACCGACGGCCGCTTCAGCGGCGCGACCCACGGCTTCATGGTTGGGCACGTGTCGCCGGAAGCCGCGCGCGGCGGCCCGATCGCGCGTCTGCGCGACGGCGATGTGGTGACGATCGACGTCGCCGCGCGCCGGCTGGACGTGGCCGCGGATCTGTCCGCGCGCGCGCCGGCGACGATCGCGCCGCGCGTGCGCCATGGCGTGCTCGCCAAATTCGCGCGCGATGTCGCCTCCGCCTCGCGCGGTGCGGTGACCTCGCCGGGTCTGCTCGACGACACCCGCCGCATCGACATCGCCGTCTCCACCGAAGCGCGTACCGATGCTGCACCGGCCTGACGCCAGGGCCACTTCGATCTTCCTTCCCTTCCCTCCCCTTTCTTCTCCTCTCACCTCACGGACCACCACCATGAACGCTTCCGCCAAGCCCCAGATCGCAGTCATCGGTTACGGCAGCCAGGGCCGCGCCCACGCCCTCAATCTTCGCGATTCCGGTTTCGATGTCGTCGTCGGCCTGCGTTCGGGCGGTCCGACCGAAGTCAAGGCGCTCGCCGACGGCTTCACCGTCAAATCGCCGGCCGAGGCCGCGGCGCAGGCCGATCTGATCGCCGTGCTCACTCCGGACATGGTCCAGAAGAAGCTCTACGCGGACGTGCTGTCGACGAATCTCAAGCCCGGCGCCTGCCTGCTGTTCGCGCACGGTCTGAACGTGCACTTCGGCATGATCGCACCGCGCGCCGATCTCGACGTGATCCTGGTCGCGCCCAAGGGCCCTGGCGCGCTGGTCCGCCGCGAGTACGAGATCGGCCGCGGCGTGCCCTGCATCTACGCGGTGCACCAGGACCGCAGCGGTCGCGCCGAGGAATTCGCGAAACTCTACGCCGCGGGCCTCGGCGGCGCGCGCGCCAACCTGATCAAGACCACGTTCAAGGAAGAGACCGAAACCGATCTGTTCGGCGAGCA
>JBIJBH010000022.1:0-16769 GCA_044345315.1 Lysobacteraceae bacterium | reverse complement strand
AGGCCGGCGGCCGCATCCTGCTGGACGCCGGCGGCGAGGCCGAGGTGCTTGGCCGCGAGGGCGAGTTCTACCACCTGCGCTTCCACGTCGCCGAGGGCCTGGAGTCGTGGTTGCTGCACGCCGGGCGGATGCCGCTGCCGCCCTACATCCGGCGCGAACCCGGCGCCGACGACCGCGAGCGCTACCAGACCGTGTTCGCGAAGGAGGTCGGGGCGGTCGCCGCGCCCACCGCCGGGCTGCATTTCGACGAGCCGCTGCTGGAGGCGCTGCGCGCCCGCGGCGTCCAGCTCGGCCACATCACCCTGCACGTCGGTGCCGGCACCTTCCTGCCGATGCGCGGCGACGACGTGCATGCGCACCACATGCACAGCGAATGGCTCAACGTCGGCGCGGAACTGGTCGCGCAGGTGCGGCGCACGCGCGAGGCCGGCGGGCGGGTGATCGCGGTCGGCACCACCGTGGTCCGCGCGCTGGAGAGCGCGATGCGCCGCCTCGACGACGGCAGCCACGAACTGCAGCCGTTCGCCGGGGAAACGCAGATCTTCATCTTCCCGGGCTACCGCATCCGCAGCATCGACGCCCTGATCACCAATTTCCACCTGCCCGAAAGCACGCTGATGATGCTGGTCTCGGCGCTGGCCGGGCGCGAGCGGGTGCTCGCCGCCTACGCCCATGCCGTGCGCGAGCGCTACCGTTTCTTCAGCTATGGCGATGCGATGCTGCTCTTTCCCGAGCCGCACGCCGACTGAACCTGCCCGGGTCCCCGCGTTGCGGGCAGGGTGTAAATGAGTACAATTCTCATTTGGACGTTCCCGACCCCCGGACCCCGACCATGCGCCCGTCGTCACCGCTCCGCCGCCTCTCCCTCCTGTTCGCCGTCGCCGTGTTGTCCGCAGCCGGCTTCGCCTCCGCGCCCTCGGCCCAGGCGCCGTCGCGCGAGATCAATCTCTACACCACCCGCGAACCGGGGCTGATCCAGCCGCTGCTCGACGGCTTCACCCGCGAGACCGGGATCAAGGTCAACACCGTGTTCCTGCGCGACGGGCTGCTGGAGCGGGTGAAGGCCGAAGGCGAGCGCTCGCCGGCCGATCTGCTGATGACCGTGGACGCCGCCAATCTCATCGATCTGGTGCTGGCCGGACAGACCCAGGGCGTGAAGTCGCGCACTCTGGAGAGCGCGATCCCGGCGCATCTGCGCGGCCGCACCGGGCACTGGTTCGCGCTGTCGCTGCGCGATCGCGTGCTTTACGCCGACAAGTCGCTGAAGCTCGCCGGCTTCCGCTACGAAGACCTCGCCAAGCCGCAGTGGAAAGGCCGCATCTGCATCCGCTCCGGCCAGCATCCCTACAACATCAGCCTGATCGCGGCGATGATCGCGCATCAGGGCGAAGCGAAGACCGAAGCCTGGCTGCGCGGCGTCAAGGCCAATCTCGCGCGCAAGGCCACCGGCGGCGATCGCGACGTGGCCCGCGACATCCTCGCCGGGATCTGCGACATCGGCATCGCCAACGCCTACTACGTCGGGCAGATGAAGACCGCGCCGGAAGGCGACGAGAAGCGGCGCTGGGCCGACGCGATCCAGGTCGTGCGTCCGGTGTTCGCCGGCGGCGGCACCCACGTCAACATCAGCGGCGCCGCGGTCGCGCGCCACGCGCCGAACCGCGACAACGCGGTGCGTCTGCTCGAATATCTGGTCTCGCCGCGGGCGCAGAGCCTGTATGCGCGCGCGAACTTCGAGGTGCCGGTGCGCAAGGGCGTCGAGCTCGACCCGATCGTCGCCGGTTTCGGCCCGCTGCGCGCGGACCGTCTGCCGCTCGGCGACATCGTCGCCCAGCGCAAGCGCGCCAGCGAACTGGTCGACAAGGTCGGCTTTGATCAGTGACCCCGATCAGTGATCCGCGACCCGTGATCCGCCGGACGTTCGCGCGCGCCATCGCCGGAACGCGCTGATGCGCGCTGCCGCCGCCGAACGTCCCTGGCGCTGGGCCGCATGGGCGATCGCCGCCGTGGTCGCGCTGCCGCTGGCGGCGCTGCTGTGGACCGCGGCGCAGGGCAGCGTCGGGCTGTGGTCGCATCTGGCCGCGCATGTGCTGCCGCAGGCGCTGCGCACGACCGCGGTGCTGCTTGTCGGCGTGGGGGTGGTCGCGGTGACGATCGGCACCGTCTGCGCCTGGCTGGTCAGCGCCTACGAGTTCCCGGGACGAAGACTGCTCGGCTGGGCGCTGCTGCTGCCGCTGGCGGTGCCGACCTACATCGTCGCCTTCGCCTATCTGGACCTGTCGCATCCGCTCGGTCCGCTGCAGTCGGCGCTGCGCGCGCTGCTCGGCTACGACAGCCCGCGCGATTTCCGGCTGCCCGATCTGCGTTCGCTCGGCGCCTGCATCGTCCTGCTCGGGCTGGTGCTGTATCCCTACGTGTATCTCACCGTGCGCGCGATGTTCGCGACCCAGGCCGCGAACGCGATCGAGGCCGCGCGTTCGCTCGGCGTCGGCGGTTTCGCGCTGTTCCGGCGGGTGGCGCTGCCGCTGGCGCGGCCGGCGATCGCGGTCGGCGCGGCGCTGGTGCTGCTGGAGACGCTCAACGACATCGGCGCCTCGGAATTCCTCGGCGTCAAGACGCTGACCGTCGCGGTCTACAGCACCTGGGTCTCGCGCGGCGATCTGCCCGGTGCGGCGCAGATCGCGCTGGCGATGCTGGTGGTGGTGATCGCGCTGCTGGCGCTGGAGCGCGCCGGGCGCCGTCGCCGCGGCTATGCCGGCGCGCGCGCGCGGCCGCTGGCGCTGCAGCGTCTGCGCGGCGCGCCCGCGTTCGCCGCGCTGCTGGTCTGCGCGCTGCCGGTGCTGCTGGGTTTCGTCGCGCCGGCGCTGCATCTGACGTTCGAGGCCTGGGAGCGCGTCCGCATCGCCGGCGTGTCGCCGCAGCTGTGGGCCAGCGTCGGTCACACCCTCAGGATCGCCGCGCTCGCCACCGCGGTCACCCTGCTCGCCGCGCTGGCGCTGGTCTGGGCGGTGCGCCTCGGCCGCGCGCGCCGGCGCGGTGCGGCCGCTGCGGTCGCGCTGCGGATCGGCAGCCTCGGTTACGCGCTGCCGGGCACGGTGCTGGCGATCGGCCTGCTGGCGCCGGCGGCGGCGCTGGATCGCGGGCTGCACGCGGTGTTCGGCGACGGCGGCTGGCTGCTGATGGGCAGCATGACCCTGCTGGTGCTCGCCTGCAGCGTGCGCTTTCTCGCGATCGCCACCGGCGGGCTCGAAGCCGGGCTGGCGCGGATTCCGCCCTCGCTCGATCAGGCCGCGCGCGGGCTCGGCGCCGGACCGGCCGGGACTCTGGCGCGGGTGCATCTGCCGCTGCTGCGTCCGGCGCTGGCCGCGTCGGCGATGCTGGTGTTCGTCGATGCGATGAAGGAACTGCCGGCGACCCTGATGCTGCGCCCGCTCAACGTCGACACCCTCGCGACCGCGCTCTACGCCGAGGCCGCGCGCGGCACCTACGAGGAAGGCGCGGTGGCCGCGCTGCTGATCGTGCTCGCCGGGCTGCCGGCGGTCGTCTGGCTGGCGCGCAGCGGCTTCGCCGCGCCGGCGGCTTCCCTGCGATCATGATGCGATGACCGAAACCGCCGCCGACGCCGCCTCCCGCCACGCAGACGCGCCTGCGGAAGCACCGCTGCTGTCGCTGCAGGCGGTCAGCGTCGGCTACAGTCGACAGACGGTGGTCGCCGAGCTGTCGCTGGACCTCGCGCGCGGCGAGATCGGCTGTCTGCTCGGCGCCTCCGGCTGCGGCAAGACCACGGTGCTGCGCGCGATCGCCGGCTTCGAACCGCTGCGCGCCGGGCGGATCCTGCTCAACGGCCGCGAGATCGCCGCCGCCGGCACCGGCCTGCCGCCGGAGGCGCGGCGGATCGGCATGATGTTCCAGGACTACGCCCTGTTCCCGCATCTCGATGCCGCTGCCAACGTCGGTTTCGGCCTGCGTGCGCTGGCGAAACAGCCAGCTAAACCATCCCGCGCCGCCCGCGTCCGCGAACTGCTCGATCTGGTCGGCCTGGCCGATCGCGCCGGCGCCTATCCGCACGAACTGTCCGGTGGCCAGCAGCAGCGGATCGCGCTGGCCCGCGCGTTGGCGCCGGAGCCGCTGCTGGTCCTGCTGGACGAACCGTTCTCCAATCTCGACGTGGATATCCGCGGCCGTCTCGCCGAAGACACCCGGCGCCTGCTGCGCGCCGCCGGCGCCACCGCGCTGCTGGTGGTCCACGATCAGGCCGAGGCCTTCGCCATCGCCGACCGCGTCGGGCTGATGGCCGAGGGCCGGATCCTGCAGTGGGACGCGCCCGAGGCGCTGTACGCATCGCCCGCAGAGCGCCGCGTGGCCGGGTTCGTCGGTCGCGGCGACTGGCTGCGCAGCGAGACCCTGGGTCTGGGCGAGGGCGCCGATCTGCGCCTGCGCCCGGGCCAGTTGCGCACCGATCCGGACGGTCCACTGTCGGCGCTGCTGGAATCGGCCCGCTTCCGCGGCCCGGAGCACGTCGGCCTGCTGCGCTTCGATTCCGGGGAGCGCGCCGAGATCGCGCTGTCGGCCGCCGAGGCCGCTCGGGTCGGCGAGCGCCTGCGTCTGCGCGTGGTTGGCGAGCCGCTGCGCTTCCCGCGCGACTGAGCGGCCTGACGGCTGCCGTTGGTCTTCCCGCTTCGGTTGTTCTCCCACCCCTTGAAGGGGAGGGAGCAATACAGGGCTGCAACGAATCGGCAGCGCACCGATGGATACCGGGAAAGAAGCGAAGCGAGCGGGTCGGGGCACCCGCTCGGTCATAATGTCCGGATGTCTGCGCCCACCTCACGACTCGCCTTCACCCTGCTCGGCACCGACGGCGCCGCCCGCCGCGGCCGCCTGGACTTCCCGCGGGGCAGCGTCGAAACCCCCGCGTTCATGCCGGTCGGCACCTACGGTTCGGTCAAGGGCGTGCTGCCGGAGCACATCCGCGCGCTCGGCGCCGAGATCATCCTCGGCAACACCTTCCATCTGTATCTGCGCCCGGGTCTGGAGGTGATCGCCGACCACGGCGGCCTGCACGGTTTCGCGCGCTGGAACGGGCCGATCCTCACCGATTCCGGCGGTTTCCAGGTGTTCTCGCTGGCGCACAAGCGCAAGATCACCGAGGCCGGCGTGACCTTCCAGGCGCCGACCGACGGCAGCAAGGTCTTCCTCGGCCCCGAGGAGAGCATGCGCATCCAGAAGGTGCTGGACTCGGACATCGTGATGATCTTCGACGAGTGCACGCCCTATCCGGCGACCGAGGATGTCGCGCGCAAATCGATGGAACTGTCGCTGCGCTGGGCCGAGCGATCGAAGAAGGCGCACGAGGGCAACGACGCCGCGCTGTTCGGGATCGTCCAGGGCGGCGTGCATCACGGCCTGCGCACGCGTTCGGCCGAGGGCCTGAAACAGATCGGCTTCGACGGTTACGCGATCGGCGGTTTGGCGGTCGGCGAACCCGAGCACGAGCGCAACGCGATGCTCGAACACACCTGCCCGCAGCTGCCGATCGACCGTCCGCGCTACCTGATGGGCGTGGGCCGTCCGGAGGATCTGGTCGAGGCGGTGGCGCGCGGGGTCGATATGTTCGACTGCGTGATGCCCACCCGCAACGCGCGCAACGGCCACTACTTCACCAGTTTCGGCACGGTGCGCATCCGCAACGCGAAATACGAGCGCGACCTGCGGCCGATCGAGGAGGGCTGCGGCTGTCCGGCCTGCGCCGGCGGCTTCACCCGGTCCTACCTGCGCCACCTCGACCGCTGCAACGAGATGCTGGCGCCGATGCTCGGCACCCTGCACAACCTCTGGTACTACCAGAAGCTGATGGCGGACATGCGCGCGGCGATCGAGGCCGGCGCCTTCGCCGACTTCCGGGCCGATTTTCACGCCGCACGGGCCGGGGCAGGGCCGGGCGGCGGCTGAACTTTCCAAGGAGCGGGCGGTCAGGAAGGGGCCAGCCCGCCAGCGGACGGTCGGAGCAGCCTCCGGGCCGCCCGCCGAGCGGCCCGCATGGCATAATCCCCGACTGTTTTGCGCCACGGACCCGCAATGAACCTGCTCGATCTGCTGATTGCCCCCGCCTACGCCCAGGCCGCTGCCCCGGGGCCCGCCCCCAGCCCCTGGACGCTGCCGATCATGCTCGGCGGCTTTTTCCTGCTGATGTACTTCATGGTGATCCGGCCGCAGAGCAAGCGCGCCAAGGAACACCGCGCGATGCTCGACAAGCTGGCCAAGGGCGACGAAGTCCTGACCAGCAGCGGCATCGCCGGCGTGGTCCGCGACATCGGCGACAGCTTCGTCGGCATCGAGATCGCCGACGGCGTGCAGATCCGCGTGCAGAAGGGCGCGATCGGCCACGTCCTGCCCAAGGGCACGCTCAAGTCGCTGTGACCGGTCCGGCCTGACCTTCCGTCCACCCGAATGCGGCCGGTCGCCCGACCGGACGCGGTGCTCGTCATGCTCGAATATTCCCGCTGGAAATACGCCATCATCCTGGTCGTCGTGCTGGTCAGCCTGCTCTACGCGCTGCCCAACATCTACCCGCAGGATCCGTCCGTCCAGATCACCGCCAAACGCGCCTCCGTGGTCGTCGACGACGCCCTGAAGCAGCGCGTCTCCAAGGCGTTGACCGACGCCGGCGTGAAGCCGAAGACGATCGAGACCCAGGGCGACAATCTGCTGGTCCGCACCGCCGACAACGACGTGCAGGACAAGGCCTACGACGCGCTGCGCGCGGTGCTGGGTCAGGATTACGTGGTCGCGCGCAACCTCGCCTCGAACGTCCCCGACTGGCTCTCCGCGATCCGCGCCAAGCCCATGGCGCTGGGTCTCGACCTGCAGGGCGGCGTGCACTTTCTGATGGCGGTCGACAAGAAATCGGCGATCGACCGTCGTTTCGAGGCCTACCTGTCGGACATCCGCAGCGCACTGCGCGAAGATCGCATCGCCTACGAAGGCGTCGAGCGCAGCGGCGATCGCGTGATCGTGGTGAATCTCGGCGCCGGCGCCGATGCCGAAAAGGCGCAGGGCGTCATCCAGACCAATCTCGCCTCCAGCGCCACCGATCTCGGCGCGATGAACGCCGGCGGCGCCTTCCGCTTCGAGCGCGTCGGCAGCACGATCCGGATCGAGGTTTCCGAGGAGATGGTCCGCCAGATGAGCCTCAACGCCATCGAGCAGAACCTCGGCACCCTGCGCAACCGCATCAACTCGCTGGGCGTGGCCGAACCGGTGATCCAGCGTCAGGGCGCCGACCGCGTGGTCGTGCAGTTGCCCGGCGTGCAGGACACCGCCGAGGCCAAGCGCATCCTCGGCGCCACCGCCACCCTCGAATATCGTGGCGTCTACGAGGGCAACGCGCTCGACGCGCGCGAGACCGGCAACATCCCGCCCGGCGCCCGCCTGTACGAAAGCCGCGATATCGGTCCCGACGGCAAGCCGGTGCCGGTGCTGCTGAACAAGCGCATCATCGTCTCCGGCGAAGACATGGTCGACGCCCGCGCCGGCGTCGACCAGAACGGTCAGCCCGCGGTATCGGTGAACCTCAATACCGCCGGCGGTCAGCGCATGCTGCAGTTCACCACCGAAAACGTGAACAAGCCGATGGCCGTGGTGTTCATCGAGCGCATCCCGCAGGTGCGCACGGTCAACGGCGAAACGGTGCGCACCTTCCAGGTCAAGGAAGAAGTCATCAATATCGCCAGCATCCGCGAGCCCTTCGGCAAGCAGTTCCAGACCACCGGCCTGGAGCGCAAGGAAGCCGACGACCTGTCCAAGCTGCTCAAGGCCGGCGCCCTGGCCGCGCCGATGGACTTCATCGAGGAGCGCACCGTCGGCCCCAGCCTCGGCAAGCAGAACGTCGAGCGCGGTCTGGACGCGATCGTGTTCTCGTTCCTGTTCGTGCTGGCGTTCTTCGTCGTGTACTACCGCATGTTCGGCCTGATCACCAACATCGCGCTGCTGCTCAATCTGCTGATGGTGGTCGCGGTGATGTCCTTCCTCGGCGCGACCCTGACCCTGCCCGGTCTGGCCGGCATCGCCCTGACCGTGGGCATGTCGGTGGACGCGAACGTGCTGATCAACGAACGCATACGCGAGGAGCTGCGCGCCGGATTGCCGCCGCAGAAGGCGATCGCCGAGGGCTACGACCGCGCCTCGGGCACGATCGCCGACGCCAACGTCACCGCACTGCTCGCCGGCATCGCCCTGTTCGCATTCGGCACCGGCCCGGTCAAGGGCTTCGCGGTCTCGCTCATCGTCGGCATCCTGACCTCGATGTACACCGCGGTGTCGGTGTCCCGCGGCGTGGCCACGCTGGTCTACGGCCGCCGCCGCAAGCTCGAATCGATCGCGATCTGAGGGAACGCATCCATGAAACCTTTCAACCTGTTCCCCTACGACAGCGCCTTCGACTTCATGCGCCTGCGCATGATCTCGCTGATCGTGGCCGCGCTGATCATGTTCGTCGCGATCGGCGGCATGATCTTCAAGGGCTTCAATTTCGCGCTCGATTTCACCGGCGGCGTCGGCATCGAACTGGCCTACGACAAGCCGGTGGACGTCGACGGCGTCCGCGAGCGGCTGGAGAAGGCCGGCTTCGGCAACGCCCAGGTGCAGACCTTCGGTTCCGGCAACGACCTGCTGATCCGGCTGCGCGACGATCAGGGCCGGGCGACGACGGCGTCCGTCAGCGACGAGGAGGCGCGCACCCAGAGCATCGCCGAAAACGTGCGCGCGGCCGCATCCGAACCGGGCAATCCGGCGCGCAAGCTCAACAGCGCCGACATCAGCCCGCAGGTCGGCCGCGAGCTGGCCGAGAACGGCGTTTACGCGATGCTGTTCGTGGTCCTCGGCTTCCTGATCTACATCTCGTTCCGGTTCGAGCTGAAGTTCGCGATCGCCGCGATCATCACCACCCTGCACGACGTGGTCGTGGTGCTCGGCTGGTTCGCGCTGACCGGGCGCGAATTCGATCTCACCGTGCTCGCCGGCGTGCTGTCGGTGATGGGCTACTCGATCAACGACACGATCGTGGTGTTCGACCGCGTCCGCGAGAACTTCCGCGGCATGCGCGCCACGCCCGCGGAAGTGCTCAACCGCTCGATCAATCAGACCCTCTCGCGTACGGTCATCACCTCGTTCGTGGCCCTGCTCACCGTGCTCGCGCTGTATTTCTACGGCGGCGGTTCGCTCAAGGGCATGGCCGAAGCGCAGTTGCTCGGCATCATCATCGGCACCGTGTCGACGATCTTCATCGCCTGCCCGCTGCTGCTGTGGCTGGGCGTGACCAAGCAGGACCTGCTGCCGAAGGCCCGCGACGAGGCCGAACTGGCGCGTCGCCCGTAACCGCGGGCGTCCGCCGCAACGCAAAAGGCCGCGCAGCGATGCGCGGCCTTTTTTTCTGATCCTGTAGAGCCGATCGAAGATCGGCTGTCCCGTCTCCGGAGAGGTGGCAGCGGATCTTCGATCCGCTCTACATGCAGGGCGTCAATCGAAGGACTTGGCGTAACCGGTGTTGACGATGGTCTGCTGCAGCGGCTCGATCAGGCGCACGTTGGCGGCGACGATCTGGCGGCCGCCGGCGTCGACATGCATCGGCCCGAGCGCCGCGCCGCGGTAATCGCAGACCCGGCCGCCGGCCTCGCGGACCAGCAGCACGCCGGCGGCGACGTCCCAAGCGCGCAGGCCGGCCTCGAAGAAGCCGTCGAGACGGCCGGCGGCGACATAGGCCAGATCCAGCGCCGCGGAACCGGCGCGGCGGATGTCCTCGGCGTGGACCAGCAGCGACTTGATGCAGTCGAGCTGGGCGTCGGCGCGCTTGCGTTCGCGCGGGGCGAAGCCGGTGCCGAGCAGGGCGCCTTCCAGATCGCGACGTTCGGCGACGCGCAGGCGGCGGCCGTTGAGCTGGGCGCCGCTGCCGCGGCTGGCGGTGAACAGTTCGTTGCGCAGCGGGTCGAACACCACCGCATGCAGCGGTTCGGGGCCTTCGCACATGGCGATCGATACGCACCAGTGCGGGAAGCCGCGCAGATAGTTGCTGGTGCCGTCGAGCGGATCGATCACCCAGGTGTAGCGGCTGGCGCCGCGGTTGCCCTTCTGCTTCCCGCCTTCCTCACCGAGGATGGTGTAGTCGGGCTGGGCCCGGCGCAGTTCCTTGATGATCTCGACCTCGGCCAGACGATCGACCTCGCTGGCGAAATCCATCCGGTCCTTCTCTACCACGTCGATCGCGTCCAGCCGGGCCATGTGCCTCAGGAGGATGTTGCCGCCGGCGCGAGCCGCCTTGACCATGACATTGACTGCGGGCTGTTGCATCGCGAACGACTCCGGGCGCCGCGGCGGGCGCGCATCGATTGGGCGGGGAAAAAGAGCAGTGAAGCTACCGCGGCAGTTTAACATTGCCGACATGGCTTCCGACTCGATATTCGCGGCCCCCGCGTCCGCATCCGCGCTGTTCCCCGCCGACCGCCTGCGCATGGTGTTGGTCGGTACCCAGCATCCCGGCAACATCGGCTCCGCGGCGCGGGCGATGAAGACCATGGGCCTGACCCGGCTGGTGCTCGTCGCGCCCGAACGCTTTCCGCATCCGGAGGCGGTGGCGCTGGCCGCCGGTGCGGCCGATCTGTTCGACGACGTGGTCCGGGTCGAGACCCTCGCCGAAGCGGTGGCCGACTGCCGCCTCGTGCTGGGCTGCACCGCGCGCAGCCGGCGCATCGCGCTGGAGGAACTCTCGCCGCGCCAGGCCTCGGCCCGCGCCCTCGACACCGCCCGCGCCGGCGGCGAGGTCGCGGTGGTCTTCGGCCGCGAGCGCACCGGACTCGACAACGAGGAGCTGCAGCTCTGCCATGCCGCCGTGCACATTCCGGCCAATCCGGACTACAGTTCGTTGAACCTCGCCGCCGCGGTCCAGGTGTTGGCATACGAATTGCGTGTCACGGGTATTGGAATGCCTGGAGTCGGAATGTCCGGAGTCGATGCGCCGATGGATCCGGTCACTGCGCCGACGCCGGCCCGCGAGGCGGCCCCCGCGGGCGCCGGCGAGCCGGAGCCGGGGAGGGAACCGCCCGCGACCCACGCCGAACTCGAAGGTTTCTTCTCGCAATTGGCAGACACCCTGGATGCGATCGATTTCCACAAGGGCCGCACACCCGCGGCGGCGATGCGCAAGTTCCGCCGGCTTTACCTGCGCGCCGGCCTCGATGCGCGCGAAGTCCGCCTGCTGCGCGGGATGCTCGCCGACGCCCAGCGCATGGCCGATATCGCCGCGGGCCGTCTCCCGCCGCCGCGCAAGGGCTGAGGCCGTGGGCCCGCCCCCGATGCGACGCCACCCGGGACGCTGACCTTGTCCGGCCCGTTGCTCCGACTCGCTGCCCTGTGCGCGACCCTGCTCGGGGTGTTCGCCGCTGCGCCCGATGCGGCAGCGGCTGACGACCAGCGTCACATTCTGGTCCTGGGCCGGATCAGCGACGACCCCAAGACCCACTACGAACAGCTCAAGCCGCTGCTCGATTACGTCGTGCCGCGGATGGCCGACGTCGGCATCCGCGAGGGCCGGGTGCTGATGGCCCGCGACGCCCAGCAGATGTCCAGCTACCTGCGCCGCGGTCAGGTCGACTGGGTCACCGAGACCGCCGGCACCGCGATGCTGCTGCAGCAGCGCGGCGGCGCCGAGCCGCTGCTGGTCACCGAGCGCGACGGCGCCCGCAGCTATCGCGCGGTGTTCTTCGTCCGTCGCGACAGCGGCCTCGGCACCCTCGACGACCTGCGCGGCCGCAGTGTCGCCTTTCAGAACAACGCCTCGACCAGCGCCTATTTCCTGCCCGCGATCGAACTGCTGCGCCGGCGGATGTCGCTGAGTCTGCTGCTGTCGCCGATGGACAAGCCCGCCGGCGACAGCGTCGGCTACGTGTTCGCCCGCTCAGAACTCAACATCGGCGCCTGGGTGCACAAGCGTCTGGTCGACGCCGGCACCATGAGCGACATCGACTGGAACAATCCCGCGCGGCTGCCGCCGTCGTATCGCCGGGACCTCGTGGTGATCCACACCACCGAGCCGGTGCCGCGCGCGCTCGAGATGGTGCGCGGCGATCTCGACCCGAAGGTCCGGGCGCGGCTGCGCGAAGTGCTGGTCGAAGCGGCCGGCGATCCGAAGGCGCGCGAAGCGCTGAAATTCTTCTTCCACACCACGCGATTCCTGCCGGTCGACGACGCCTCGCGCGAGTCGCTGGCCCGTCTGCGCGTCGGCGTCGCCCAGGTGAGGGACGACGTCGAATGAGGATGTTCGAGGGCCTGCAGGCCAAGTTCCTGGCGGTGATCGGCGCGACCCTCGTGCTGACGTTGGCGGTCGTGATCCTGATCTGGCAACGCCAGAGCGCCAGCCAGGAGGAAGTCCTGCAGCTCAACCGCGAAGCGACCCGGGTGCTGGTCTACGACCGCCTGCGCCAGCGCGGCGAATCGCAGGTGTCGCAGGCAGCCGATCTGCTGGTGAATCCGGTCTACTACTTCGATCTGCACGGCGTCGGCGAGACCACCCGCAGCATCCTGCGCCAGCCGGATGTGGCTTACGTGCTGGTCTACGACGCGAAAGGCAGCATCCTGCACGATGGTTCCGGCGACATTCCGACCTTCGGCCAGCAGATGAGCGACCCGATGGCGAAGCGGATCGTCGGCGCCGATGCGCTGCAGGTGCTGTCCAACGACGAGGTGATGGACGTCTCCACCCCGATCCGGATCGGCGATCAGCGTCTCGGCGGCGTGCGCGTCGGTTATTCGCTGGGCAAGATCCGCGCCGAGGAGGCACACGTCAATCGCGAGATCGCCGAGCGTCTGGGCGAGCTCGGCCAGCGCCATCTGTCGTGGATCGGCCTGCTGCTGCTGTTGCTGGTCTCGGTGGCCGTGCTGGTGGCGGTCCTGCTGCAGCGCACGCTCGTGCGGCCGATCCGGCAGTTGTCCGACGCCGCGCGCGAGATCGAGGCCGGCAATTTTTCGACCGCGCTGCCGGTGAACGGACGTCGCGACGAAGTCGGCACGCTGGTCCGCGCCTTCTCGCGCATGGCCGAGAGCATCGTGCGCCACGACCGCGACATGCGGCGCATGGCCTACACCGATTCGCTGACCGGGCTGGCCAACCGGCTGGCGTTCCGCGAGACCCTGGATCATCGCTTGATGCAGTTGCGCGGGGTCGGCCGCCAGCTCGCCCTGCTGTTCGCCGACATCGACGATTTCAAGCGCGTCAACGACACGCTCGGCCACGATGTCGGCGACGAGGTGCTGATCCATTGCGCCAACCGCATCTGCGAAGCGGTGCAGCGCGCCGGCGGCGACATCGCCGATCTCGCGCGCTTCGGCGGCGACGAATTCGTGATCCTGGTCCACGGCGAAGGCGAACACGCCGACGTGCGCGCGCGCGCCGCGCATCTGGCCGAGACCCTGGTCGCCGAACTGAGCCGGCCGATCGTGGTCCAGGATCGTCAGGTCTTCCTCGGCACCTCGATCGGTCTGACCCTGTTCCCGGACGATGCCTCCGGCGCGACCATGCTGATGAAGAACGGCGACATCGCGATGTATCAGGCCAAGGTTTCCGGCAAGAGCTGCTATCGCTTCTACAGCCGCGCGATGGATCAGGCCGTCACCCGCCGGGTGCGGATCGAACAGGATCTGCGCGGCGCCTGGGAGCGCGGCGAACTCACGCTCGCCTACCAGCCGATCTATCGCGTCGCCGACAAGACCCTGATCGGCGCCGAGGCCCTGCTGCGCTGGCAGCATCCGGTGCACGGCCAGGTCGCGCCCTCGGTGTTCATCGACGTCGCCGAGCAGAGCGGGCTGATCGAGACCATCGGCCCGGCGGTGATCCGCGCCGCCTGCCGCGACGCGATGCGCTGGCGTCGCGAAGGCGGCGAGGAGCTGTTCGTCTCGATCAACGTCTCGCCGCGACAGCTGCGCAGCGGCGATTTCCACGAGCAGGTGATGACCGCGCTGGCCGAGAGCGGGCTGCCGCCGCGGCTGATGCATATCGAATTGACCGAGACCGCGGTGCTCGGCGACGAGGAACAGGCGCGGCGCATCCTCAGCAGTCTGCGCGAGGCCGGGATCAAGATCTGGCTGGACGATTTCGGCACCGGCTTCTCCGGCCTGAGCCATCTGCGCCGGGTGCCGGTCGACGGGGTCAAGATCGACCGCAGCTTCATCGCCGACGTGCTGCGCGACCCGGACGACCTGGCCCTGACCACCGCGATCATCGCGATGGCGCATTCGCTGGGCATGACCGTGGTCGCCGAGGGCGTCGAGAAGGAAGGCCAGTGCGATCTGCTGCGCAGCCGCGGCTGCGATCTGGCCCAGGGCTACTGGCTCGGCCATCCGATGAACATGCGCGATTTCACCAGCCTGGTCGGCTGATCAGGTCGGCATATCCGTTCGGCACATCCGTTCGACACATCCGTTCGACTCATGCTGACCGCTGCGCGGACCGGTCGGCGAACCGGCGCTTCGAGGCGGCGCTGTCGGTGGATCAGCGCAGCTCGGTCGGGCGCAGCCAGACCCATGCGAAGGCGAGATGGATCGGCAGCAGCAGCGAGACCCAGTGCGCATTGGCCTGCGGCACGCGCGGCAGCCACAGCACGAACAGCGCGAGCACGGCCAGGGTCGCGACCGCAGCCAGCGCGATGCGGAAGGCGCGGCCGGCATCTCGCCCGCGCAGCAGCCGCCAGGCGCCGGGCAGCAGCAGCCAGGCCAGCGGATTGAGCAGGAACAGATTGCGGTTGGCCCATGCGAAGCGGTGCTCGGTGCCGATCCACAGCGCCAGCATGACTGCGCCGAGCAGCCCGGCGACTGCCCAGAAGAGCAGTGCGCAGGCCGCGGCGCCGCGCGGGGCGCGCGCATGCAGCATGGCCCACAGCACCGCGACGAACATGCCGGCGAACAGCCACGGCCACCACGGTCGCGGCGTCTCCGGCGGTTCCGGGGCGATCCGGTGCGGCGCGACCTGCTCCTCGCTGCGCACCAGCGGGCGGCCGTCGGCGAGGCGCACGTCGCGCAGGCTCGCGGCCAGTCGCATCGGCACGTAGGCGTCTTCCCAGTGCGACAGCGGCCGGTCCGCCGACTGCGAGAGGCCCAGATCGAAACCCAGCCACATCCACGGCGCCGGGCTGGCGAGGCGCACCGCCTCGCTGCGGTAGGTGTTGCCCTGCGAACGCGCGCCGAGCTGCCGGCGCAGTTCGCCGTCCAGCGCGCGATCGAGCGCGTCGCGCACGCGGGTGGCGCAGTTGTCGGCGAAATAGTCGTAGCGGTAGCGCGCGTTTTCGGGCCGCGCGTTTTCGGCCAGCGCCGCGGCCAGCGCGACCGCGCGGGCGTCGTCCAGATCCAGCCATTGGATGCGCACGCCGCGGCCGGTGTCGAGGTAGTACTGCAGATCCTCGCGCCACTGCAGTTCGGCGAGCCGGTAGATCATCTCGCCGCGCACGAAACGGGCGACGAAGCCGTCCTCGCCCATGTCGAACATGCCGAAGTTGTACGACAGCGGCTCGCGGCTGGGGTAGGCGACGACGATCGCGTTGTGGCCGAAGCGTTCGAAGAAGAGCTCGCCCGGCTGCATCGTCGCCAGCCCGATCCGCGGCACCGCGTCGGAAGCGTCCGTCTGCGTCGTCTGGGCCGCGGCCGGCACCGCACAGGCCAGCAGCAGCGCGACCAGCGCGCCGATCAGGGCGCCGATCGCGAACCGTGACCGTCCGCCGCGCGCGCGCTCAGCCGGCATGCACGCTCACGTGCAGCGTATGCAGGCGACGCGCGTCGGCGCGGGCGACGCGGAAGCCGAAGCGGCCGAGCGTCAGTTCCTCGCCGGCCTCGGGCAGATGCCCGATCGCCGCGGTGATCAGGCCGCCGATGGTGTCGTATTCGTCGTCGTCGAAGTCGGCGCCGAAGCGGGTGTTGAAATCGGCGATCGGAGTGAGCGCGTCGACCAGATACTGGCCGTCGGCCTGGGCCGCGATCAGCGCGTTCGGGTCCTCGGCGTCGTCGTGTTCGTCGTCGATCTCGCCGACGATCTGTTCCAGCACGTCCTCGATCGTGACCAGACCGGCGACGCCGCCGTATTCGTCGATCACGATCGCCATGTGGTTGCGCGACTGGCGGAACTCGCGCAGCAGGATGTCCAGACGCTTGCTTTCCGGCACCAGCACCGCGGGGCGCAGCAGTTCGCGGATCGTGCCCGGGCCGTTGTCGGCGACCACGCCGCGCAGCAGGTCCTTGGCGAGCAGGATGCCGAGGATCTCGTCCTTGTCCTCGCCGTGCACCGGGAAGCGCGAATGGCCGGATTCGACTACCTGCTTCATCAGCGCGAGGAATTTGCCGTCGACCGGCAGCGAGACCATCTGCGAGCGAGAGACCATGATGTCGCCGACGGTCATGTCGGAAATGGAGACCGCGCCTTCCATGATCCGCAGGGTGTCGGCGTCGATCACGCCGTCGGCCTGCACGTCGCGCAGCAGCTCGACCAGATCCTCCTGATTGTCCGGTTCGCCGGAGATCGCGGCGCTCAGGCGCGACAACCAGGAGCGGCGCTTGTCCTTCTTCTCGGGGCTGCGATCGGACGTGCGCGGTGCGCCGTCCGGCGTGCGGGTACTACTGTCGTCCTCGGGCATTTTGGCGGTGCATTCGCCCGTCTCGGGCGGGGTCGACAGTGTAGCGGAGCGGGGGCGGGGGCGCATGTCGGCCCCCGACAGGGTGTTGAAAAACGCGCTTCATGCGCG
>JBIJBH010000312.1:0-4920 GCA_044345315.1 Lysobacteraceae bacterium | reverse complement strand
CCCGATCGTGCTGGTGACGACCAAGGATCAGGACACCGATCGCGTCTGGGGCATGCGTCAGGGCGCCAAGGCCTATCTGACCAAGCCTTTCAGCGAATCCGAGCTGTCGGAAACGATCACCAAATACGTGTCCGGGCTGGGCTGATTCCCTGCAGTCCGCCGGAATGCAGAGAGCCGCCGAAAGGCGGCTCTTGCGTTTGCGGTCTGCAGATCGATCGGGCCCGCGGATCGATCAGGCCCGACGCCAGTCGTCGCCGAAGGCGTCGCGCAGTTGGCGGTAGGCGTCGCGCTCGCCATCGGTGTTGGCGCGCGGGGCGAGGATTTCCAGTTCGACGATCTGATCGCCGTCGGCGGCTCCGCCGCTGCCCGGCAGGCCGCGGCCGCGCAGACGCAGCTTGCGCCCGCCTTCGGAGTCCGGCGGGATCTTCAGCTCCACCGGCCCGCCCAGGGTCGGCACGCTCAGGGTCGCGCCCAGCGCCGCTTCCCAGGGCGCGACCGGCAACACGTGCAGGATGTTGCGGCCGTCCACCTCGAACTGCGGATGCGCGGCGTATTCGATCTCCAGCAGCAGATCGCCGCCGCCGGGCGCCTGCCCGCCCAGCCGGATCGCCTGCCCGGGGCGCACGCCGCGCGGCACGCGCACGTCGAGCGTGCGGCCGCCGACATTCACCCGCACCGGCTCGCCGCGATACACGGCTTCCAGTGGCACCGCGAACTTCGCGCGCAGACTGCCGTCGCCGCGCGCGCGCGGACCACCGTGGCCGCCGGAGACACCGCCGGCCCGAGCGCGTCCGAACAGCTCCTGGAAGAAGTCGCTGAAACCGCCGTTGCCGCCGCCGGCGAAGATCTCGTCGAAATCGAAACCGCCTCCACCGCCGCCGAACCCGCCGGGCGGCGGCTGGATCTCGTCGCCCGGCCGATAACCGCGCGCGCGCAGTTGATCATAGGCCGCACGCTTCTGCGGATCGCGCAGGGCCTCGTAGGCTTCGTTGACGGCCTTGAAGGATTCCTCGGCGCCCGGTTCCTTGCTCACGTCGGGATGGTATTTGCGCGCGAGTCGGCGATAGGCGGTCTTGATCTCCGCCTCGCCGGCACCGGGTTCGACCCCGAGAATGTCGTAATAGTCCTTGAAACGCATGGCGCGATCGTCGTGCGAAGGTGCGTCGGGAAAACGCGATGGGGACAGACTATCGGGAAGCGCAGCGGCAGCCAAGCAGCCGCGGCCGGGAGGCCCCGACCGCGACGCTGCGTGCGCGTTGGACGACGGCGAAGCGGCCGCATCGCGCGGCCGCTCCGGTTATGCGGAAAAACGCCCGGGCTTCAGCCGGCGGCGCCGACCTGGATGCGGCGCGGCGTGGATTCGGGCTTCTTCGGAATGGCGATCTCGAGCACGCCGTGACGGCCGCTCGCGGTGACGCCGTCGGCATCGGCGGTATCAGGCAGCGCGAAACGGCGATGGAAGCTGCCGTAGCGGCGTTCGATCCGCGAGAAACGCTCCGACTGTTCGACCACTTCGCTCTTGCGCTCGCCCTTGATGCTGAGAATGCCCTTGTCCATCAGGACTTCGACGTTCTGCGGGTCGACGCCCGGAAGATCGGCCAGGATCACGAAGCGATCGGCCTCTTCCTTGATGTCGACGCGCGGCACCCACTGGCTGGTGACCACTGCGGACTCGTCGGCGTTGTCGCCGGGGGCGAGGAAACGGTCGAGGAACTGCTTGAAATCGTCGTGCAGACGGGCCTGGGCCGGCCAGGCTTGCTGATAGCGGGTGAGACTCATGGAGTACTCCTTGGCTGGGGGCGGCACCGCAGCCGCCATGCCCACCAGATGCGAACGCGCACCGGATTTTCAAGGCCTGTCATCCCTGCGTTCATGTTTCGGCCTACACTGTCCGCCGGTCATTCCCCCGCCCCTCGCGGGCCACAGACAGGAGTTCGACATGAGTATCCAGATCGGCGATCGCATCCCCGAAATCAACATCAAACGCATCAACGGCGGCATCGACACCATCGACACCCATCGCTTCTTCGAAGGCAAGAACATGGTGCTGTTCGCGGTGCCGGGCGCGTTCACGCCCACCTGCTCGGAAAAGCATCTGCCCGGCTACATCCAGCATTTCGACGCGTTCCGCGCCAAGGGCATCGGCGTGGCCTGCATGTCGGTGAACGATCCGTTCGTGATGAAGGCCTGGGCCGAAAGCCAGGGCGCGCCGGCGGAACTGGAAATCCTCGCCGACGGCAACGGCGAATTCGCGAAGGCGCTCGGTCTGGAAATGGACGCCAGCGCCTACGGCATGGGCATCCGCAGCAAGCGTTTCGCGATGTACCTCGAAAACGGCGTGGTCAAGCAGCTCGAAGTCGAAGCGCCCGGCGAGTTCCGGGTGTCGACGGCGGAGCACATGCTCGAAAAGCTCGGCTGAAACATCCGTCGGGCCTCCCGGCCCTCCCACAGAACGGCAATCGCGACTGTGGGAGGCCCGGAAGGGCCGACATCACCGCCACGACACGCACCATCATTCCATCACCCGGAACCGCACCCGCGTCCACGCGCCGCTGTCGGCGAGTGCGGTGAGCGTGCGATCGCCGGGTTCGCCGAAATCGCGCACCAGCGAAGCACGGCCTTCGGTCTCGCCGATCCAGCGACCGTCGAGCAGCCACTGCACCTTGCGATCGGTGCCCAACGCGCGCAGCGACAGGCGCACGCCGTGCGCGCTGCCCGGCGGTCGCGCGAGCATCGCGCCGTCGTTGAGACCATCGATGCGCAGCTCCTCGACCGCATCGCGACCATCGGCCATGCAATCGTCGGCGAGCGGCGGCAGCGTCGACGCGCGCCGCGTTTCCGCGGGCAGCCAGGGCGAGGCCAGCGCCGGCCAGCGCGCGATCTCGCGCGCCGCGGTGCGATGCGGCAGCGAACACACCGCGGACACCCGCCGGCCGCTGTCCAGATCGATCTCGAAACGCACGCGGCCGGGATTCCACAGCCGCGCGTCGCGTTCGGCGAGCGTCGGCGGCACCGCGCCGTCGAGCGTCCAGGCCTCGAAACGACGCTGGCACAGCGCCGGCGGCAGACCGTCCGCGGCCACGCCCAGCGGCCAGCAGATGTCGATCTTCGCCACGTTCGGCGGCGGCTTCGACGGCGCGGCGTCGCGCACGCTGCCGGGCAAGGTGTCGATCACTTCGAACAGCAGCGGCAGCGCGGTGATCGCGCCGTACTGACCCGGCAGCGGCGTGCCGTCGGGACGGCCGACCCAGACGCCGACGGTGTAGCGACGCGTGCCGCCCACCGCCCAGGCGTCGCGGAAGCCGTAGCTGGTGCCGGTCTTCCACGCGACCCGAGGCCGCGATGCGCGATCGAACTGCTCCAGTTCGCCCGGGCGCGGATTCGATTCGAGAATCTCGCGCACGATCCACGCGGCGCCCGGCGACAGCACGCGGCGGTCGATCTTCGGATCGCGCGCGGTGTAGCGCACGCGCCCGGCGACGCCGCCGCGATGGAAGGCGGCATGCGTTCCGACCAGATCCTCCAGCCGCGCGCCGGTGCCGCCGAGGATCAGCGCCAGATTCGGCCTGCTTTCGCCGGGAAATTTGAGCGCCAGACCGGCGTGACCGATGCGCGCGGCGAAGCGCTGCGGGCCGACCCGGTCGAGCAGGTCCACCGCCGGCACGTTCAGCGACAGGCGCAGCGCCTGCGCGGCGCCGATCGGGCCGTTGAAGGCCTCGCCGAAATTGCCCGGACGGTAATCGCCGAAACTCTGCGGCGCATCGATCAGCAGACTTTCGGAGTGGATCAGACCGTCGTCGATCGCCATGCCGTAGAGGAACGGCTTGAGCGTGGAGCCCGGCGAACGCCAGGCGCGGACCATGTCGACATGGCCGAGCCGCTTGTCGTCGCCGAATTTCACCGAGCCGACGTACGCGCGCGCCTCCATGCTCGCGTTGTCGACCACCAGCAGCGCCGCCGAGGTGCGTTCGGGCAGATTCGAAAAATACGCGGCGACCCGCTCCTCCAGCGTGCGCTGCAGATTCGCGTCGAGCGTCGACACGATCCGTGGCGAACGCGGATCGGCGCTGCGCAGACGCTGGGCCAGCAGCGCCGCGGTCATCGGCGACTGCAGTTCGCGCGCGACCACCGGCTCGATGCGCGCATCCGCGACCGCTTCCTCGCTCCACACGCCCAACGCCGCCATCCGCGCCAGCACCTTGTCGCGCGCGGCCTGCGCGGCTTCGGGGTGGCGATCGGGACGACGCCCGCTCGGCGACTGCGGCAGCACCGCGAGCAATGCGGCCTCGGCATGCGAGAGCCGCGCCGCCGGTTTGCCCAGATACGCCCAGCTCGCCGCTTCGACGCCCTCGATGGTGCCGCCGAACGGCGCGCGCTCCAGATACAGGATCAGGATCTCGCGCTTGGACAGATGCGCTTCGAGCTGGATCGCGCGCAGGATTTGCCTGATTTTCCTCAGCGGCGTGCGCGTATGCCGGGTGCGTTTCGCGTCGAGGATGCGCGCGACCTGCATGGTCAGGGTCGAGCCGCCCGACACCACCTTGCCGCTGCGCAGCATCTGCCCGGCTGCGCGCAGCATCGACACCGGATTCACGCCCGGATGGCGCCAGAACCAGCGGTCCTCGTAGTTCAGCAGCGCTTCGAGATACAGCGGCGACACCGACTCCGGTGTCGCCGGATAGCGCCAGACGCCATCGGCATCGGCGAAGGCGCGCAGCGGCGTGCCGTCGCGCGCGACCACCAGACTGCTGGTGTCGCGGCTGCGCGGCAACTGCGGCGGGAAGATCAGATCCAGCAGCAGCAGCGAGGACAGCAGCGCGACGGTGCCCCAGCGCAGCCAACCGAGCGCAAGACGCAATCTGCAAAGCCATGAAGGCGCAACCATGGAAGTGTCCGTCCGCCGCGATGCGCGGAGTGAAA
>JBIJBH010000341.1:0-4531 GCA_044345315.1 Lysobacteraceae bacterium | reverse complement strand
GTTCGAATCAAATGGCACATGCAATGAAACAACTTGGCATACATGACACGGCTTCGGGACGAAAGCTGATGTCTGAGCATATGGCTTCTTCGGCGAGAGCCCAAGGCAATGTCATTCGCACGTTCTCAAATCAGTACGGCGTTTTCGAGGTGCGCGATTCCTTTCTGATTGGTCCATCTGGAAGATCAGCGCAAATCGAGGCCACATTCCAGGTTCTCGAAGACGGGACACGTCGTCTCAGCACCTTCATTCCGTTTCTTTAAGGCTCCTAAGTGATGAGTTATCCATCTAAAACTGAATTTCTTGAGATGTTCGGCATCGAGCCTGTCGAAGAAGATCCAGGGATGGCCTATTGTCGTTACGTAAAATGCTCAGTGGATGGTGCTAAGCAGATTGATGTTTCCTTCAGTGAAGTATCTCAGTCATTCCAGGTTGTTTTTCTTTTTGGAAACGAAGAATTAGTGAGAGTCTCATCAGAGAGTGTTCGCGCCATTCGCTTGGAGCGCGATAATATCGGCGCGAGAATCGATGTCGAATTCGGTATGCGTGATTTGATGTCGAGAGCCATTGTGATTCTGGAGCCGCATCTGCATTGTCATTGGTGGACGTTGCGAGCCTGACTTTTCGATTTCCGAAAGTGTGATTCCTCGCTGATATGTATGGACATTTGAAGCCTCGACGGTGCGGCCGTCTGCGAAGCGATAGTCCCGACCCAAGCCCGCGTGCGCCCGCGCTATGCTGTCGATATCCCGGTGGTTGGTCCCGTGGGAACCGGTGGTGTCAGAATAGGCCCGATATACACAGGTGATTCGATGATTCCTGATCTGACTACACTTTTTGTGAAATAAGGCATGAAATGACTATCCACATAGGTAGCGTGGTCGAATTGTTCGACGACATCCCGGGGGAGGGGTTGCGCAGGGGTGAGCTTGGCACTGTGGTCATGGTATTTACCGATCCCGTGCTGGCTTATGAGGTCGAATTCTGTGATGAAAACGGTGTCGCCACTGCAGAATTGATCCTCACTCCAGATTTGGAAGGAGTGGCTTATTCTGTTCTGGAAAAAAAGTGATCAAGTGTGTCTGATTCAGTCAAGCGAAGAGTTCTTTAACCACCCTGGATATCGAGGCAGCCGGTAACGTGACTTGCTGATTTATCAGGCTCTGTAATGACCCAGCCCTTCCTGCACAGGTCAGGTCGCTAACGCATACGCCTCAGCGGGGGTCTTCATGCCCAGCGCCTGATGCGGACGCCGGTGGTTGTGGGACGTGACCCGGTCGCCAATCGCCCGGACTTCACAGCCGCATGCCCAGCCAGATGACCGTTTCGGTGGAGGCGGAAACCACGGGCGACAGGACCCTGGGCCAGAACGCGTCCGTGCGAAGGTGATGGGCCGATTCTTCGTGGCGCTGCTTTTCCTCCGCGACGATCGCCGAGATGGCCGCGACCGCCGCCGGATCCTTGCCTTCCAGGGCGGCGAGTTGATGCTCGAGATGCCGGAGCACAACGCTCTCGACGGCGACGGTAGTGGCCGCGATCGCATTCGCACCGAACAGGCCGGTGATGGCGCCGAGCATGAAGCCGCCCGCGCCGCAGAGCCAGTAGCTGCGGCAGCGGCGTTGCCCGCGACGCGCAAGCTCGGCGCCGAAGATCGACCGGTGGCGCTGCTCATGCGACCGGAACTCCATGAGTTCGCCGACGAGATGAGACGCGGTGAGCCTGGCCATCATGATCTGGCCGGTGTAGATGCTGATGGCGCCGTGTTCGCCGGCGTGGTTGACCTTGAGGATCCGATCGCCGAGATCGTTTCCGGTGGTCTGCGGGGATGCGTGCATGATGCGTCTTCGCTCAGTCGATCGGCCAGCCGAAGCGGCTGGCGCAAGCAGGATCCTGCAGCCGCGCCGGGCACACGCGTTCGACGATTCCGACCTTATCGTCGGCAGTGATCCAGATGTCAAATGGCGACCACGCTCCGGGCGATGGCTTCCCGCGAGGCCGACACGCGTCCGGAGAACCGATCCGCCTGCAGATTCCCGGGAAAACAAGGCTGTGTGCCGATGCTGACACAATGCCCGTGATTCGCCCCCCGCCGTGCAGCGCCCCGGCCCCCGACTTCGGTCACATTCCCCGGGTTTCGCAGTCCTGCGATGATCGAATCCGGATCGATATCCACATCGATACCGCCCGCGATCCCCGCCCGTCCCCGGAGTCCGTCATGACCGTATCCCCGCCGCCGTTGTCGAACCTGCATCCCGTCGCCGCCGCCGAGCGGGTGGAGTCCATGGACGTGCTGCGCGGCTGGGCGCTGCTCGGGATCCTGTTGATGAACATCGAGGCCTTCGCGGGACCGTTAATCGACTCGATCACCGGACTCAACCCGGCGTGGTCGGGGGCGGATCGCGTCGCCGATGCCGCGATCTATATCCTGGTCCAGGGCAAGTTCTATCTGATGTTCTCGCTGCTGTTCGGCATGGGCTTCGCGGTGATGCTGGAGCGGGCCAAGGCCGCCGGGCGCACGTTCTTTCCGGTGTATCTGCGCCGCTCGCTGGTGCTGCTGCTGATCGGTCTGGTGCATCTGGTCTTCATCTGGTCCGGCGACATCCTGCTGGTCTACGCGCTGATCGCGCTGCCGCTGCTGGTGATCTTCAGCAACGTGCCCTATCGGCAGATGCCGTACTGGGCGGCGGGACTGCATCTGCTGAACGCGCTGGCGGTGTTCGGCCTGTATGCGCTCGGGTCCCTGGCCCAACTGGATCCGACCGTGGCTGCCGAGATGGACAAGGCGATGCAGTTGCAGGCGTCGGAGATGGCCGCGCTGGCGGAGGCGCAGCGCGCCGCGTACGGCGCCGGCGGCGATTACCCGGCATCGGTGCTGCAGCGGTTGCGCGACGCGGCCACGATCCTGCCGACCATGCTGTTCATTTCGGGCCAGATCCTCGGCATGTTCGTGCTCGGGGCCTGGTTCGCGGGCAGCGGCGCGATCGCGCGGCCCGAGACCTATCCGCGGCTGTTCCGTCTGATGCGCTGGGGTGCGCTGCCGGTCGGGCTGGGCCTGATGCTGTTGTCGTTCGCGATCATGCCCACGGTCGAATTCGATCGTCTCGACGCGACCAGCGGATTCGCGACCGTGTTGATGATGATCGCCGGGCTGCTGATGTGCCTGGGTTACGTCGGCTGGATCCTGCGCGGCCTGTCGTCGTCGCTCGCCTCGGCGCTGCGCTGGGTGGCGCCGGCGGGACGGATGGCGCTGACCAACTATCTGGGCCAGTCGGTGCTGTGCACACTGGTGTTCTATGGCTACGGTCTGGGCTGGTTCGAACAACTGCCGCGGGCCTGGCAGATCCCCTTCGTGCTCGCGGTGTTCGCGCTGCAGGTGCTGTTCAGCCGCTGGTGGCTGGCCCGCTTCCGGTTCGGCCCGATGGAATGGCTGTGGCGCGCCGCGACCTACATGACGTGGCCGCCGCTGCGCCGCACGGCATAATGCGGGCCTCTCGGAGGCGACGGCGGCGGTGGGATGATTCCGGAACATGATGTCCTGATCGCGGGCGGCGGGGTCGCCGGGCTGGCGACCGCGCTGGCCCTGCTCGAAGGCGGTCGCGGGGTCTGTGTGATCGACGCCGCGCAGGTCGGCGGCGGCGCCTCGCACGGCAACTGCGGCACCATCACCCCCAGCCACGCCCCCCCGCTGGCCGCGCCGGGCACGCTGCTGCGCGCGCTGCGCTGGACCCTCACCCCGGATGCGCCGCTGTACATCCCGCCGCGCTACGACCCGCTGCTCTGGGGCTGGCTGCTGGGTTTCGCGCGGCGCTGCAACGCGCGCGACTGGGAGGCGAGCGCACGCGGCAAACATGCGCTGCTCGACGACTCGCGCCGGCGTCTGGGCGACTGGGTGGCGCGTTTCGGGCTTGACTGCGAATTCATCGAGTCCGGCGAGGATTACGTGTTCCGCGATCGGCGCGCGTTCGCGCATGCGCAGCACGAGATTCCGCTGTTGCGCGAACTCGGCGTCGCGGTGGAGCTGATCGACGGGGCGACGCTGGAAGCGCAGGAGCCCGCGCTCAAGTCCGGCGTGGCCGGCGCGCTGCGCTTCGCGGGCGATGCCGCGCTGCGTCCGGACCGCTATCTGGCCGAGCTGGCGCGCGCGGTGCGCGCGCGCGGCGGCACGATCATCGAGCACAATCCACTGCACGCGCTGCGCGAGGATCGCGAAGGCCTCACCGCCTACACCGCGCAGGGGGAGGTCCGCGCGCGCAATGCGGTGCTCGCGCTCGGCGCCTGGAGTGCGCGTTCGGCCGATGCGCTGGGCCTGCCGTGGCTCAAGCGGGTGATCCAGCCGGGCAAGGGCTATTCGATCACCTACCGCGCCCCGGAACTGGTGCCGAAACGTCCGCTGGTGCTGCGCGAACGCTCGGTCTGCGTGACGTCGTGGCAGGACGGATTCCGGCTGGGCAGCACGATGGAGTTCTCCGGTTTCGACGAACGCCTCAACGAACGTCGCCTCGGCGCGCTCGAGCGCGGCGCGCGCGAATAT
>JBIJBH010000311.1:0-4960 GCA_044345315.1 Lysobacteraceae bacterium | reverse complement strand
TGAACGGCCTCGACCGCGGCGACGGCATGAGCGTGGCCATCGATCTCGACAACGGCTACCTGCTCATCACCAGCGACCATTTCGATGCCAACCGCTGTGTGGATGTCCCCGCTGCGCTCTGCTTCGAATCCGGCTACATGGATTTCGCATCGCCACCGCCCGCCGGTGCCGAGACCTGGAGCGCGGGTGGAGAAACGTTCGTCGTCGCAGGCAACTGCCGTGCGCGCGTCGACGGCGAGCGGATCACGGCACTGCGGATCGTGTCCGAACAGCGCTACGGGCGTTTCGAGTTCTACTACGAAGCGGCGGAGAATCGGCTGCTCGGCTGGCGTCTGGATCATGTCGGTCTGGACGGCCGGCCTGCGCACGATGTGTGGATGCTCAAGGGCGTGCGTCGCTGCCGGCCGGTCGAGCCAACGCGCTGACTCCCGACGTCGTCCCCGACCCCGCTTGCCGCGGACGTCCGTTGAGCATGGGGTTGCCCTCAACCGGAGCTTTGCCGATGCGTCGATATCGCCTTCTGCCCCTCTCGCTGTTGATGACGATCGCGCTGGCCGCCTGCAGCGATCGCGCCCGATACGAGCCCGAGACCGTGGCGGCCCGTGCGGCTGCAGACGCGGCCATGGCGGCAGCCGATGCCGCCGCTGCGGACGGCGATGGGGGAGCCGGTGGTCTGCAGGTCGTGTTTCCGGAGGCGCCCTCCACTCGCCAGCCGAAGGACACCGCTCCGCAATCCGGTCCTGCCGAATCCTCGGCGATGCTCGCCTACGAGCACGATGTCGAGATCCGGCTCGACGCCGAGCGCATTCCGCAGAAGGTGCAGGCCGTGCGCACCGCCTGCGAATCGTCGAAGTTCGGCGCCTGCCTGGTGCTGGAGGTGCGGCAGAGCGGCGGGCGCTACGCCGCGGGTTCGCTCACCGTGCGCGCGGAGCCGAAGGCGATCGAGCCGCTGATCGCGGCGGCCGGGGAGGGCGGCGACATCGGCGACCGCCGCACCCACGCCGAGGACCTCGCGGTCGCGGTGCGCGACAATACGATGCTGCAGGACCGCCTGCGCAAACAGCAGGTGCGCCTGCTCGAATTCCAGGGCCGCAACGATCTCAAGGTCGCCGATATGATCGCGCTCGCCGAGCAGATCGCGCAGGTCGAGTCCCAGCTCGAAGCCGCCGAACGCGAAGGCGCCACCCACAAGCGTCGGATCGAGACCCAGTTGCTGACCCTGTCGTTCTCGCCGAGCGCCAGCGAGGAACAGCGCAGCGAGATCGCCGCCGCCTTCCGCGACTCCGGCGACGTCATGGCCGCCAGCGCCGGCGCGATGATCCGCATCGTCGCGGGGCTGATCCCGGTCGCGATCGCCCTCGCATTCGCGATCTGGCTGCTGCGTCGGCTGTGGCGTTGGCGGCGGCGGAAGACGACGACGGAGTAGGGCGGCGGTGAGCGCAGCGAATCCCACCCCTGCACGCGACCCAATACCAACGAACGCGAATCGACGACGGTCGACCAACGCCGATGCGCTGCTGCGCCGGCGTCGTGATTCGAACGACATTCGGGTGGGGTTCGCTGCGCTCACCGCCCCCCTACGATATCGGCTGGTCCTCGGGTTCGACGGCGTGCGCCGGCGCGCGGACGACGGTGACGGTGCACGGAGCTTCGGCGACGACGCGGGCGGAGACGCTGCCGAGGATGCGGCGGACGCCGGTGACGCCGCGGGCGCCCATGACCAGATGATCGACGCCGTTGTCGCGTGCGTAGTCGAGCAGGGCGTGGGCGGGATCGGCATGTTCGAGCACATGCACGGTGACGCGGTGTTCGTCGAGGCCGAGCGGGCGGATCCAGTCGCGCAGGGCGATCAATCGCTTCACGTGGCGATTGCGGCCGGCGGCGTCGAGATTGCTGTCCAGGCCGATGCGCGCGGTGCGCATCACGGTGACGCAGGCCAGGCGCGAATGCGGGAAGGTCGAGACGATCCGCTGCAGGGTGCCGCGCAGTGCGGCGCACAGTGCCTGGTCCTCGTGCTTGAGGTCGATCGCGACCATCAGCAGCGGCGCCTGTTCGAGGTGTTCGCCGACCGCGCGCTGCGGGTCGCGGTCGCGACCGAGCTGCCGCCACCAGCGGCGCAGCACGGTCAGCCGGCCGTCGCGATGATCGCGGTCGGCGCGCGCGGTGAGAAGGATCTGTTCCGGATGCTGCAGATCGTGCGCGAGCTGCGCGGCGGTGGCGTGGCGGGCGTCGGGGTCGGCGTCGAGACAGCGCAGGATCAGTTCCTGCAGCCAGCGCGGAATCTCCGGGCGCAGCGCGCGCGGCGGGACCGGATCGCGATACAGCCGACGGCGCAGGCCCGCGGGACTGCCGGGGTTGCCGAACGGACGTTCGCCGGTGGCGAGGTGATACAGCGTGACGCCCAGCGCGAACAGATCGCTGCGCGGTTCGTCGCGCACGCCCAGCACCTGTTCCGGCGCGATGTAGGGCGCGGTGCCGATCGGCACCCGGAACTGCTCGGCGAGCAGATCCGGCAGATGCGCGTGATGCGACAGGCCGAAATCGATCAGCGCGACGCTGCCGTCGGGGCGGCGCAGCAGATTGCTCGGCTTGATGTCGAGATGGATCGTGTCCTGCTGGTGCAGGGCATGGATCGCGGTCGCCGCCAGTGCGCCGAGCGCGGCGACATCGGCCGGCGGCAGCGGCGCGCGGTCGAGCAGCGGGCGCAGCGTTTCGCCGGACAGATGCTCCATCACCAGCCACGGCTGATCCACGTAATCGCCGGCGGCGATGAAGCGCGGCACGTGCGGACCGCGCAGTTGCGGCAGGATCATGCGCTCGACCTCGAAGCCGACGATCTGGGTCGCGGCTTCGCCATAGCCGATGCGGGCAAGCTTCATCAGCAGCGGCAGGGCGTACTCGGGATGCGAAACGCGCCACAGCGTCGCCATGCCGCCTTCGTGCAGCGGCGCGATCAGGGTGAAGCCATCGATCTCCAGGCCGGGCTTCAGCGGAACCGGCATGTCAGCGGCCCTCCACGAGACGCTGCGCGAGTGCGGACGGCAGGCCTGCATCGCGGACCTTGCGCGCCGCGGCGTAATGGTCGTAGGCCACGCGCAGCAGGGTGAGCGTGCCGCGCACGGTGTCGTACAGCGCGCAGCAGGCGGCGGGATTCCCGTCGCGCGGTTGTCCCACCGAACCGGGCAGCGCCAGCCATCGTCGGCTGCCGAGCAGCGGCATCGACACTCCCGGCGTCGGCGCGAAATGCCGTGCGCCGCCTTCCGGCAGCGAGTGATACAGCGCCGGCACATGCACGTGACCGCAGAAGGTCACGCGACGCGCGGTCGCGGCGATGCTCTGCGCTGCGGCCAGCGGATTCGTGACGTAGCCCCACTGCAGCGGTGCCCAGGCGTTGGCGTGGACGTAGAGCCGGTCCTCGTCCTCGATGCTCGCCGGCAGGCCGGCGAGGAACGCGCGCTGTCCGTCGTCGAGCCGGTCGCGGGTCCAGTCGATCGCGGCGGTCGCGTCCGCATGTTTCCGCGAAACCTGACGCGATTCCTCGATGGCGCTGCGCAGCACCGCTTCGTCGTGATTGCCGTACAGCGCGAGGCCACCGGCTTCGACCAGCGTGCGCACCGTGTCCACCGCCCACGCCGGGTCGGCGCCGTAGCCCACGATGTCGCCCAGCACCACCGCGCGGTCGTAGCCCAGCCGGCCCAGCCTGTGCAGGCAGGCCTCGCCTGCTTCGCGGTTGGCGTGCAGATCGGCGAGCAGGGCGAGGCGCATGCAGGCTCCGGGATCGAACCGGTCTCATCTTAGATCGAAGGCTTGTTGGACGGGATTGGCGGATGGTCGAATGCGGATCTGCGACATTCCGCTTCGGCATCAGGACAGGAGGCCGTCATGTTCCCCCGCAAACTGCGCGGCGCGGGTCATCCCATCATGGTGGCGCTCTGTCGTCAGCTCGACGCGGAGCTGGCGTCCCATCATCGGGATGTCGATGGCGCAACGCGACCCGTCGGGTCGCCGGAGATGGATCGGAACTGCGATCCTGCCGAAGTCTATCGCAGCGAAATCGCACTGCTGGACCAATTGGGCGAGATCGAACTGAGGATCAGGATCGCGTCCTATCGCGAGATCCTGCGCGACTTCTTCAGCGAAAGCGCATACGAAGCGATTCGAGTCCTGTTCATCAAGGACCTGGCGACGGCGGACAAACCGGCGCTCGTCGGCGAACTCGCGGCGCTGTGCGGGCGTTTGTATCGCCGATATTCCCTCGTCACGGCCGTGGAGCGCGTGCGTTCCCGCATCGCGATCAGCGTGCTCTCGTGCGCCGGAGCGCTGTCCTTGGCGTTTTTCGCATGCGCATCGCTTGGCCTTTTCGAGGATATCCCCAACGGCTACGGGATCGCGATGACCTTCGGCGCATGGGGCGCCGGGGTCAGCACGATCATGCGCCTGTATGCCGTCGATATCCGCACCGACCCCCTGATCAATTGGCTGAATCTCGAAAAGAGTGGCTTTTCGGTATGGGTCGCGCCCATCCTGGGAGCCACGTTCGCGATCGTACTGGCGCTGATTCTGCACGCCGGGGTGATCGACGTGGATTTCATTCCGGCGTTCGATAAGTGTTGGTGGAAAAACTTCGATTTTTCCGCGGACGAATGCGTCCAGCAGAAGCTCGAAAAGTCTTTCAATGAGCCGTACGCGGATTTCGCCAAGCTGGCGGTGTGGTCGTTCATCGCCGGCTGGGCCGAACGTCTTGTCCCGGATGCGTTGAACAGCCTGGCATCGCGCGCGGCGCATGCCCAGGGTCAGAAATGATCCTGGGCCTCACCGCCGCCGAATCGATCAGCGCTTCGGCCGCGAATCCGGGGCCGGCGCGGTGCGCACCGGCAGCGGCACGTTGCACAGGTCGATGTGGCCGGCGGGGCGCTTGTAGAAATCGTCGCGGCGATTGCGGCGCGCTTCGACCAGTTCG
>JBIJBH010000310.1:0-4992 GCA_044345315.1 Lysobacteraceae bacterium | reverse complement strand
CAGATTGATGTCCTCGTGCGCGCCGGCGCGGACGTTGGGGATGTCCGGCGTGGTGATCGGCGGATAGTGGATCGGGCGCAGGATCGAGTTGCCGTTGTCGGTCTTGTCGGCGAAGTAATGCTCGTCGAGGCCCAGATGCAGCGCCAGCGCGGACAGCATGCGCGAACCGAGGCCGTCGAGCGCGTCGTACAGGGCCAGCGCGCGTTCGCGCAGGCCGGGAATCTCGGTCGGCCACACGTTCGCCGGCATCACGTCGGCGTATTTCTCGTCGCGGGCGTCGCGGCCGACGTGCCAGAACTCCTTGAGGTCGGAATACTGGGCGCCCTTGGCGGTCTCGACGCCGAACGCGGTATAGCCGCGGGCGCCGCCGCCGCCGGGGATGTGGTAGCGCTTCTTCACGTCCTCGGGCAGGGCGAAGAAACGGACGAAGACATCGTAGGCACCGTCGATCACGTCCTGCGGGATGCCGTGGCCACGGATGCCGGCGAAGCCCCATTCGCGGTAGGCCGCACCGAGCTCGGCGACGAAGGCGTCGCGATCGGTGTCGCTCGCGGCTTCGCTGAAGCGGCGGATGTCGAGGGTCGGGATGTAGGGCTGGTCGCTCATGGCGGGTCTTCGTCCTGGCGGCGTGTCGTTCGGGGAATATCGTCGCGATTATCGCCCACGCGGCAGGGCGCTGGGCGACGCGGATCGTGCGGTCGGGGGTGCGGGGTGGGCTTGATCGCAATCCACCCGTGCCGGCTCAGGCTGCGGCGCGGACGGCTTCGGCGAGGCGGTCGAGGGTGGACTGCATCAGCGCGGCGTCGTCGGCCTCAACCGTGACCCGGACCACCGGTTCGGTGCCGGACGGACGCAGGAAGGCGCGTCCCCTGCCCTGCACCGCCGCCTGGGCCTCGGCCAGGGCGGCCTTGACCGAGGCCGCCTCGGCCGGACGGCTGCCGGGGGCGACTTTCACGTTCACGGTCTTCTGCGGCACCTTGGCGAAGCCGGCCAGGGCCTGTTGCAGGGTCTGGCCGCGGCGGTGCAGCACTTCCAGCACCTGCAGTGCGCTGACGATGCCGTCGCCGGAGCTGACCCGGTCCAGGCACAGCAGATGGCCCGAGGTTTCGCCACCGAGGATGCCGCCGTGCTCGAGCAGGGCCTGATGCACGTAACGGTCGCCGACCTTGGTGCGCAGAAACGGAATCCCGCGCCCGGCCAGGGCCTGCTCCAGCCCGAAATTGGTCATCAGCGTGCCGACCACCGGGCCGCGCAGGCGGCCTTCGGCCTGCCAGTCGCTGGCGAGCACGTACAGCAGATCGTCGCCGTCGCACACCCTGCCGTCGCTGTCGACGAGCATCACCCGGTCGCCGTCGCCGTCGAAGGCGATGCCCAGCTCGGCGCCGGTCTCGCGGACCCTGGCGACCAGCGCCTCGGGGTGGGTCGAACCGACGCCGTCGTTGATGTTCACGCCGTTGGGCTCGACCCCGATCGCTTCGACCCGGGCGCCGAGTTCGCGCAGCACCAGCGGGCCGATCTGGTAGGTCGCGCCGTGCGCGCAGTCGACCACGATGCGCATGCCGCCCAGATCGAAACGCCGCGGCACCGAGCCCTTGCAGGCTTCGACGTAGCGGCCGATCGCGTCGCGGGTGCGCACGGCCTTGCCGAGCTGGTCGGAGGGCACGGTGCTGAACGGCTTGTCGAGCGCGGCTTCGATCGCCAGTTCGGTGGCGTCGTCGAGTTTCTCGCCTTCGGCCGAGAAGAACTTGATGCCGTTGTCGTAGTGCGGATTGTGCGAGGCGCTGATCACGATGCCGCCGTCGGCGCCGAGCGACCGGGTCAGGTGCGAGACCGCGGGGGTCGGCATCGGCCCCATCAACTGCACGTCCACGCCGGCCGCGACCAGACCGGCTTCCAGCGCGGCCTCGAACATGTAGTTGGAGATGCGGGTGTCCTTGCCGATCACCACCAGCGGCTTGCGCCACTGCCCGCCCGCCCGCGTGTCGGGACGCACACCGGCCGCGCGCAGCGCGTGGCCGTAGGCATTGCCCAGGCGCAGCACGAAATCCGCCGAGATCGCGCCTTCCCCCACCCGTCCGCGGATGCCGTCGGTACCGAAGTATTGTCTGCTCATCGAAAAACGCCGTACTGGAAGGGTGGTCGGATGCTGTATGGACGGGAAAAGCGACCGAATCCCGTCATCCCATCGCGGCCTTCAGCCCGCTTCCGCCTCGTCCTCGGGCTCGGGCTCCGGCAGCTTCATCAGCAGCGCGACCAGGTGGGCGATCCGTTCGCGCAGTTCGCGGCGGTCGCAGATCTGGTCGACCGTGCCGTGTTCGAGCAGGAATTCGGAGCGCTGGAAGCCTTCGGGCAGGGTTTCGCGGACGGTCTGTTCGATCACCCGCGGACCGGCGAAGCCGATCAGGGCGCCGGGTTCGGCGATGTTGATGTCGCCGAGCATCGCGAACGAGGCGGACACGCCGCCGGTGGTCGGATGGGTCAGGACCGAGATGTAGGGCAGGCCCGCGGCGCGCAGGCGGCCCAGGGCGGCGGAGGTCTTGGCCATCTGCATCAGCGAGAACAGGCTCTCGTGCATGCGCGCGCCGCCGCTGGCGGAGAAGCACACGAACGGGGCGCCGAGGTCGCGGGCGCGCTCGACCCCGCGGGCGAAGCGTTCGCCGACGACCGAGCCCATCGAGCCGCCCATGAACGAGAACTCGAAGGATGCGGCGACCATCGGACGGCTGCGCAGCGCGCCCTCCATCACGATCAGGGCGTCGCGCTCGCCGGTGGATTTCTGCGCGGCCTTGATCCGGTCGGCGTACTTCTTCTGATCCTTGAACTTCAGGATGTCGGTCGGCCCGAGCTCGGCGGCGATCTCGCTGCCGGTGCCGGCATCGAGGAACGCGGCGAGGCGGGTGCGGGCGCGGATCGCCATGTGGAAACCGCACTTGGGGCAGACCTCGAGGTTGTCCTCGAGCTCCTGCCGGTAGAGCACGGCGCCGCAGCCGTCGCATTTTTCCCACAGCCCTTCGGGCACGCTGCGTTTGCGGGACACGCTGCTTTCCGTGCGGATACGCGCGGGCATCAGTTTCTTGAGCCAGGACATGCTTCGGGGGATCGCCTTGTGATCGGAACGGGCCGGCGGACCCTCCGGTACGCCGGGATGAGCCGTTCAGTCTAGCAACATGGACGGGATCAGTCCGTTCGCCGGCGCATGGAGCCCGGTGCCGGCGACTCAGCCGGCGTCGAGGGCGAGGCGCAGCGGGTCCAGGAAGGCGCGGGCGCGCTCGGCGGCCGCGGCCGGGTCGGCGGCGTCGGCCAGGGCCGAGACCAGGGCGCTGCCCACCACCACCCCGTCCGCGGACCGGCCCATGGCGGCGGCGCTGGCCGCATCCTTGATGCCGAAACCGACGACCACCGGTACCCCGGCGCGGGCGCGGATCGTCGCCAGGTGTTGGCCGGCATCGCCGGTGTCGAGCCGGTCCGCGCCGGTCACGCCGGCGTAGCTGACGTAGTAGAGATAGCCCTCGGCGTCGGCGCACAGCCGATCCATGCGCGCGTCCGGGGTGGTCGGCGAGGCGAGCAGGATCAGGCGCAGACCGTGCGCGCGCATCGCCGCGCGCAGGTCGCCGGCCTCCTCCGGCGGCAGATCGACCAGCAGCAGACCGTCGACACCGGCCGCGGCCGCGTCCTCGGCGAATCGCGCATAGCCGCGGATCTCGACCGGGTTGAGGTAGCCCATCAGCACCACCGGAGTGTCGGCGTCGGTCTGGCGGAACGCGCGCACCGCCTCGAACACGAACCGCAGCCCCGCGCCGCGCGCCAGGGCGCGCTCGGAGCTGCGCTGGATCGTCGGACCATCGGCCATCGGGTCGGAGAACGGGACACCCAGTTCGAGCACGTCGGCCCCGGCCGCGACCAGCGCGTGCATCACCGGCACGGTGGCCTCCAGCGCGGGATCGCCGGCAGTGACGAAGGGCACCAGGGCCTTGCGGCCGGCGGACTGGAGGCGGGAGAAGCGGACGTCGATGCGGTTCATGAGAGCTTTGGCCACGGATTGGCGCGGAGAACGCGGATTAGAAACAGATCAAGGCGTGCTTGCGTTGGGTTTTCGCCACGGATTGGCGCGGAGAACGCGGATAACAGCAAAATTGAAAACGCTGGACATCCACTGCCATGGTTTGATCCGCGTTATCCGCGCCAATCCGTGGCAAAAAAGCTTCCCGCACTCAGAACACGATCCCTTCGCGCGCAGCGACGGTATGCACGTCCTTGTCGCCGCGGCCGGAGAGGTTGCACAGCACCAGCGCGTCCTTTGGCAAGTCGCGGGCGAGTTTCATCGCCTGGGCGACGGCGTGGCTGGATTCCAGTGCGGGCAGGATGCCTTCGGTCCTTGCGAGCAGATGGAACGCTTCCATCGCCTCGGCGTCGGTGACGCCGACGTAATCGGCGCGACCGCGATCCTTCAGGAAGGCGTGCTCGGGGCCGACGCCGGGATAGTCGAGGCCCGCGGAAATCGAGTGGGTTTCGATGATCTGGCCGTCGTCGTCGCAGAGCACGTAGGTGCGGTTGCCGTGCAGAACGCCGGGACGGCCGGCAGCCAGCGAGGCGGCGTGATGGCCGCTGGCGATGCCCTCGCCCGCCGCCTCGGCGCCGACCAGACGCACGCCGGCGTCGTTGAGGAAGGCATGGAAGATGCCGATCGCGTTGCTGCCGCCGCCGACGCAGGCAGTGATGGCGTCCGGCAGCCTGCCGTACTCGGCCAGCATCTGCGCGCGCGCCTCGCGGCCGACCACGGCGTTGAAGTCGCGGACCATGCGCGGGTACGGGTCGGGGCCGGCGACGGTGCCGATGATGTAGAAGGTGTTGTGGACATTCGTCACCCAGTCGCGCATCGCTTCGTTGAGCGCGTCCTTGAGCGTGGCCGAACCGCTGGTCACCGGCACCACGGTCGCGCCGAGCAGCTTCATCCGGTAGACGTTGATCTTCTGACGCTCGATGTCGGTCGCG
>JBIJBH010000021.1:0-17097 GCA_044345315.1 Lysobacteraceae bacterium | reverse complement strand
CGGCGAGATCGTGGCCGTCGATCGCGGCGCTGACGATGTCGGCGGGCTCGCGCAGGGCCTGATGCTGACCGGTGGCGTGATCGACCGCACCGCGCAGCACCGCATCGATGTGCGAGAGGCCGCTGCCGCAGAGCAGGCGTTCGTTCGACACGCGGCCGAAGCGCGCGGTGAACCAGCGCGCGATGTTGAGCTCCTCGTCGCCGAGCGCCGCGAAACTGACGTGGCCGCCTTCGGTCTCGACGACCTGCCAGTGATGCGGTCCGCCGACCAGCAGCGCGACGCCGAGCCCGGTGCCGGGGCCGATCACGGTGATCGGGCCTTGCAACTGCGCATGCTCGTCGCCGTGCAGCGCCATCTGATCGGCGCTGTGCAGGGCCGGCACCGACCAGGCGACCGCGCCGAAATCGTTCAGCACATGCAGACCATCGAGACCGAGCGCGTGGCGCAGTTCGCGGCGGGTGAAGGACCAGGCGCGATTGGTGAGCCGAATCTCTTCACCGTTGACCGGGCTGGCGACCGCGATCGCGGCGTGGCGCGGGCGCACGTCGAGATCGTCGAGATAGTGCTCGGCCGCGTGCTGCAGACTGGCGAAGCGCGAGGCGTCGAGACTGCGCGGTTCCAACACCTGCGCGGTGGGCGTGGTCAGATCGGTCAGCGCGAAGCGGGCGTTGGTGCCACCGATGTCGGCGATCAACGCCAGCGGCGCGGTGCGGGCGGCAGCGGCCATGGCTCAGGCTCCGTCCTCGTCGTCGACGAACAGGGTGCAGGCGCCGCTTTCGGCATCGCCGACGCGGGCACGCATCGATCCGAACAGTTCGCGGCCGACGCCGAAGGCGTTGCCGGAGAGATCCGGCGCGGCCGTCTCGCGCGCGGCCCATTCGGCTTCGGGCACCTCGGCCTGCATGGTGCCGGCCTCGGCGTCGATGCGTACGATGTCGCCATCGCGCAGTTTGGCGATCGCACCGGCGCAGGCGGCTTCGGGGCTGACGTGGATCGCCGCCAGCACCTTGCCGGAGGCGCCGGACATGCGGCCGTCGGTGAGCAGCGCGACGCGCTGGCCGCGATCCTGCAGCACCGCGAGGGTCGGCGTGAGCTTGTGCAGTTCGGGCATGCCGTTGGCGCGCGGGCCCTGGCCGCGGATCACGGCGACGAAGTCTCCGTCGAAACCCTCGCGCCTGTCGAGCGCCCCGGCCTTGAACGCGGCGAGCAGCGCGTCCTGCGATTCGAACACTATCGCCGCGGCGCGGATCGCGCGATGCTCGGGCGCGACCGCCGAGATCTTCACCACCGCGCGGCCGAGATTGCCCTGCACCCGGCGCAGGCCGCCTTCGCGGTCGAAGGGCTCGGCGACCGGCCTCAACACGCCCGGATCGCGCGACTGCGCCGGCGGCGCATGCCACACCAGCTGCGTGCCCTCGAGCGCGGGCGCCATCGCTTGCTGACGCAGGTCGCCGCCGTGCACGCAGCGGATGTCGCCGTGCATCAGGCCGGCGTCGAGCAGTTCGCGGATGACGAAGCCAAGCCCGCCGGCGGTGTGGAAATGGTTCACGTCGGCGCTGCCGTTGGGGTACACGCGCGCCAGCAGCGGCGTGGCCTGCGACAGTTCGTCCAGATCGTCCCAGTCGATGATCAGGCCGGCGGCGCGCGCCACCGCGACCAGATGGATCGCGTGGTTGGTCGAACCGCCGGTCGCGGCGAGGCCGACCATCGCGTTGACCATCGCCTTCTCGTCGATGGTGCGGCCGATCGGGCGATAGTCGTCGCCGAGATGGGTGATGCGCAGCGCCTGCTCGGTCGCGGCCACGGTCAGCGCATCGCGCAGCGGCGTATTCGGATTGACGAAGGCGGTGCCGGGCATGTGCAGGCCCATCACCTCGACCAGCATCTGGTTGGAATTGGCGGTGCCGTAGAAGGTGCAGGTGCCGGGGCCGTGGTACGAGGCCGATTCGGCTTCGAGCAGTTCGTCGCGGCTGGCCTTGCCCTCGGCGAAACGCTGGCGCACCGCGGCTTTTTCCTTGTTCGGCAGGCCCGAGGGCATCGGCCCGGCGGGCACGAAGATCACCGGCAGATGGCCGAAGGCGAGCGCGCCGATCAGCAGCCCGGGCACGATCTTGTCGCACACGCCGAGCATCAGCGCAGCGTCGAACATCTCGTGCGAGAGCGCGACCGCGGTCGAGAGCGCGATCGCGTCGCGCGAGAACAGCGACAGCTCCATGCCGATCCGGCCCTGGGTGACGCCGTCGCACATCGCCGGCACGCCGCCGGCGACCTGGGCGCTGCCGCCGGCGTTGCGCGCGGCCATCCGGATCAGGGTCGGATACTGCTCCATCGGCTGATGCGCCGAGAGCATGTCGTTGTAGGCGGTGACGATGCCGATGTTCGCGCCGGCGCCGGTCTTGAGCATCGGCTTGTCGGCGCCGGAGGCGGCAAAACCGTGGGCGAGATTGCCGCAGCTCAGATGGCGCCGCATCGGGCCGTCCGGGCGGGCGGCGTCGATCCGCGCGAGATAGGCCTCGCGGCTGCGCCGGCTCTTCTCGGCGATGCGGGCGGTGACGCGTTCGACGACGGGATGGAGGGACATCAGGGACTCCAGTGGATGTGCACGGTCGTGTCCGGCGCGTGCAGCACGGCGGAGATCGGCATCCGCAGTGGATCGTGCGCCGCCTGCGCGGCGCGCAGCACCTCGCGCTTGCGCGCGCCGGTGACCAGCAGATGCAGCGATCGCGCGCGCAGCAGGCGGGCGAGGCCGAGGGTGATCCGCGGGAACGGCGCCTCCGGCGGCAACGGATCGGGCACGATCGCGAAGGCGTCTTCCGCGGCATCGGCGGCGAGCGCCGCCGGCAGCGCAGCAACGCCCGGGAACAGCGAGGCGGTGTGGGCGTCCTCGCCCATGCCCAGCACCACCGCGTCGAAGGCGACGGCGTGCAGCGGCGCTAACGTGGCGCGGGCCGCGGCCAGCGACGCGTCGGGGACGCCGTCGACGGCGGTAAGCGCCGCGATCCGCAGGCCGGACGCGGCGGCGAAGGCCTCGCGCAGGGCGCGGAGATTGCTCGCAGGATGATCGTGCGCGACGCAGCGGTCGTCGCCGGGCAGGATCGTCGCCCGCGACCAGTCCAGCGGCGCGGCGGCCAGCGCGCGATAGATCGGGAACGGTGTGCTGCCGCCGGCCAGCGCCAGCATCGCGCTGCCGCGCGCCGCGAGCGCTTCGGCGCAGTCGGCGCGCAGGATGTCCGCGACTGCGGCGGTCAGCGCGTCGCGGTCGGTGTAGTGATGTTCGACCCAGGCCATCGCGCTGCGCTCACTCACGCCAACTGTGGCCGTGGCGTTCGGTCATCGCCAGCGCCGCGTTCGGGCCCCAGGTGCCGGCGGCGTAGGGTTTCGGCGCGCTGCCGGCGTGGGCCCAGCCGTCGAGAATGGCGTCGACCCACTGCCATGCGGCCTCGGTCTCGTCGCGACGCACGAACAGGGTGCCGTTGCCCTCGATCGCATCCAGATACAGGCGCTCGTAGGCCAGCCGGCGACGCTCGTGGGCGAAACGCGCGTCCAGATCCAGATCCAGCGAGACTTCCGACAGGCGCAGGCCGCTGCGGTCCAGGCCCGGGGTCTTGTGCATCAGCTGCAGCTCGATGCGCTCTTCCGGCTGCAGCCGGATCACCAGCGCATTGGGCTGGGTCGCGGCGCCGGTACGGGCGAAGATCGAATGCGGCACGGCGCGGAACTGCAGATAGATCTCGCTGCAGCGGCGGGCCATACGCTTGCCGGTGCGCAGGTAGAACGGCACGCCCGACCAGCGCCAGTTGTCGATGTGTGCGCGCAGGGCGACGAAGGTTTCGGTGCGGCTGGGGCGGCCCAGCTCGTCCAGATAACCCGGCACCGCCTTGCCGGCGATCGCGCCGGCCGCGTACTGGCCGGCGACGGTCTCGGCGGCGACATCGGCGCGGCCGATCTGGCGCAGCGAACGCAGCACCTTGATCTTCTCGTTGCGCACCGCGGTCGGTTCGAACTGCGAGGGCGGCTCCATCGCCACCAGACACAGCAACTGCAGCATATGGTTCTGCAGCATGTCGCGGATCGCGCCGGAGCCGTCGTAGTAATCGCCGCGGCCTTCCACGCCGACGGTCTCGGCGACCGTGATCTGCACCTGCTGGATATGGCGCGCGTTCCACAGCGGCTCGAACAGCGCGTTGCCGAAACGCAGCGCGAGCAGGTTCTGCACGCCTTCCTTGCCGAGGTAGTGATCGACCCGATACACCTGCGATTCGTCGAACACGCGGGTGACGCCGTCGTTGATCGCGATCGCCTCGGCCAGATCGTGGCCGATCGGCTTCTCCAGCATCACCCGGGTGCCGGCGCCGGCGAGGCCGTGGCGGCCCAGCGATTCGCAGGCCTGCACGTAGAACTTCGGCGAGGTGCTGAGATGGTAGAGCGCATCGCCATCGCGCAGATCGTCGACCCGCGCCGCCAGGGCCTGCATCGAGGCATCGTCGTCGAGCGAAGCCGGCTGGTAATGCGCGCGCGCGATCAGCGCTTCGAGGGTGGCCGCGTCGCGCTGATCGGCGGGCACGAAGGTCTCGATCGACTTCGCCACCAATGCGCGGAACCCGGCTTCGTCCAGCGCGCTGCGCGCGCTGCCGAGCAGGCGCATGCCCGGTGGCAGCAGGCCGTCGCGCTGCAGGCCGTAAAGCGAGGGCAGCAACATGCGCTGGGCGAGGTCGCCGGTGGCGCCGAAGATGGTGAGCAGCGAAGCGGAGGACGTGGTCACGGGCGGGTTCGGGGCCAGGGTTCGGCAGGACGTTGACCGGCAAGCGTAATCCGGTTGTGCGACGCGGGGCCATGCATACGTTTGCATGCGCGCGCCGCGCGCGAACGGCTCCGGCCGGCACGGCCCGGGCCGATACGAGCCGGACCGGACCGATCCACCGGACGCCCCCGCGGGTTCAGCGGGAAGCCCCCGACGAGGGGCACGTCAGACGATGCTCCGGATCGCGGCCGATCGCGATCTGCGACAGCGCCAGCGTCAGGCCCGCCTCGGCGCGCAGCGCGAATGGCGTCGCGACCCGCCGGCGACCGGCATCGCCACCCGCCCGCAGGCAGTCCAGCGGCATGCCGACCCGCAGCCATCGCCCGCGCGGCAGCGCGCCCAGTTGCGCGGTCGCATCGACGCTGGCGACGCAGCCGGGGCCGCAATCGAGCAGCCATTCCACCCTGCCCGTCGCCGGCAGCCGGTCGATGCGCAGGTCGACGATCAGCGCCAACCCCTCTTCGCCCGGCGCACCGAATTCCAGCGCCGGCGTCGCCAGCAGTTCGAGCAGCGCACCGCGACCGGTCCACTGCAACAGCCGCGCATCTTCCTGGGCATTGCGATCGATCGGCGCGATCGACAGCGCACCGTCGGGCGTCGCGCCGCGGGCATGCATCACGTCGTGGGTGTTGGCGTCGGCCCCGGTCAGGCGCAGGCGGAATCCGTCCGCGGCGCGCCCGCGCACCAGCAGGCGCTCCGGACGCGATGGCGCGGCGACGATGCCGGAATCTTCCGACAGCATCGGCAGATCGCCGGCATCGGCGTAGCGCAGGCCATGGCCGAACGGGAACAGCGGGTCGTATCCGGGAGCACCGACGTTGTTGTCGTACTGATCGGCGCGGCGCGGCCACGAAAAACTCAATCGACCCTTGAAATCGTGCTGGATGCGGCCGTGGCCATCGCGCAGCAGCACATCGGCGATGCCGCCGCCCTCGGAGCCGGGCAACCAGGCGGCGACGAAGGCGTCGGAGGCGTTGATCTCGCGATTGAGCCAGAGCGGGCGGCCGCTCAGGAACACGGCGACCACCGGGATACCGTCGGCCTTGAGCCGACGCAGCAGCATCAGATCGCGATCGTCGCCCGGCTTGTACAGCAGATTGGGCAGATCGCCCTGGAATTCCGCGTAGGGCATTTCGCCGAACACCACGATCGCGACATCCGGCCGCGTGCGGTAGCGGCCGTCGAGCGACAGCTCGGCCTGCCCGCCGGCGGACGCGATCTGCCGCTGCAGGCCCTCCCAGATCGTGTCCGCGTTCGGGAAGTCCTTGCGCTGCGTGCCGGTGCCCTGCCAGTTCAGGGTCCAGCCACCGGCCTGCATGCTCATGTCGTCGGCGCCGTCGCCGGCGACCAGGATGCGTTGTTTCGGCGACAGCGGCAGCAGGCCGCGCGCGTTCTTCAGCAGCACGAGCGATTCGCGCACCGCCTGGCGCGCGACCGCGCGATGCGCCGGTGCGCCGAGCAGTTCGAAGCGGCCGCCGAGGGCGCGCTGCGACGGCCTGGGCGCATCGAACAGCCCGAGCCTGAATTTCACGCGCAGGATCCGCCGTACCGCGTCGTCCAGCCGCGCCATCGGCAGCGCGCCGGATTTCGCATGGGCCAGCGTGCTGTCGTACAGCCCGCGCCAACTGTCGGGCGCCATCGCCATGTCCAGCCCGGCATCGAACGTCGCCACGCAGTCGGTCGCGGTGCAGCCCGCGACCTGACCGTGACCGTTCCAGTCGCCGACGACGAAACCGCCGAACGCCATGCGCTCCTTGAGCACGCCGGTGAGCAGATCGCGGCGGCCGTGCATCTTGCGCCCGTTGACGCTGTTGAACGAGGCCATCACCGTCTGCGCGCCGGCGCGCAGGCCGGTGAAATAACCGGCGGCGTGGACATCGCGCAGGGTCGCCTCGTCGATGACGGTATCGCCCTGATCCTTGCCGTCGCGCGTGCCGCCGTCGCCGAGGAAATGCTTGATCGAGGCGATCACCCGCCGCTCGCCCAGAAAGTCCGCCGCACCGGGCACGCCCTGCAGGCCTTCGACCATCGCCCCGGCGTAGGACGCGACCACCTCGGGATGTTCGGAGTAGCCCTCGTACGCACGCCCCCAGCGATCGTCCCGCGGCACCGCCACGGTCGGCGCGAACGCCCACTCCATGCCGGTGGCGCGGGTTTCGACGGCGGTGATCTCGCCGATCTGCCGGATCAACGCCGGATTGCGCGCCGCGCCCAGGCCGATGTTGTGCGGAAACAGGGTCGCACCGACGATGTTGCTCTGGCCGTGCACGGCATCGATGCCGAACACCACCGGAATCGCCTTGCCCCCGCCGCGGGTGTCCATCGACGCTTCCCAGAACGCATCGGCCAGCGCCAGCCAGGCCTCGGGCGGGGCGTCGTAGCGATTGCCGGGATCGGAATTGCCGCCGGCCAGGATCGAACCCAGTCGATATTTGCGCAGATCCTCCGGCGTGATCGCCGAGATGTCGGCCTGCACGATCTGGCCGACCTTCTCCTCCACGGTCATCGTGGCCAGCAGCGCATCCACGCGGCGTTCGAGCGCGGGATCCTCCGCCAGCGGCCAGCCGGGGGCGGGCCAGCGGGCGGGGTCGATCCCATCCGCGGCGACTGGTGCCGCATGGACGGTGTCCTGCGCGGTGCCGCGCAGCGGCCCTCCCAGGATGAGCACCAGCGCCATGCCGAGGGCGGCTGCCCGGGTCGGTCGAACGAGGCGTGTCCATGAAACGGTAACGGGCATGCTCATGACGGATCTCGCTGTAGCCCCGCCTGGCGGCTTGGGCGTCGATGGATGACAACGCTGTCAGTGATGCCGGAATACTACAGGATCATCCCGGCGAGTCTTGCTGCAGAGCAGCATCGGCAGGCCCGCTGCGGCGGCGCTGCCGGCGCGGGCCCGACCGTGCCCGCGGCAAGACTGACGCGCCCGGTCCGGAACAGGATCGCGACCGGGCTTCGCGGTACGGCGGCCCGCATTTCGCGCCATCGATTGTGCGCCGCACCATTCTCAACATATTGATTTGGTGGCGGTTTCAGGGAGACAGGTGGGGGCCTGTCCGCGACATTTGACAACGCTGTCAACCTGCCGTCCAATGCGCGACAGCGGCGGAAGCACGGCGCGTCGCGACCCGATGGCGGCCAAGAACGCCGAGGCAAGACCGGCACCACCGCCGAGCATGGGTTCCAACACCTTGCGAACAGACCCTGGGGAGGGACGAAGATGAAGCACTTGCAGGCCGCACCGAAAAAGCGACTGCTCGCCACCGCGCTGCTGCTGGCGCTGGCGCAGCCGGTCGCCGCCCAAGAAGCGGCGCAGAACGAGGATGCGCAGGCCACGGAAGCCGACGAGCTCGACACGGTCGTGGTTCGCGGCATCCGCGCCAGCCTCCAGTCGTCGATGAACGTCAAGCGCAACGCCCAGGGCGTGGTCGACGGGATTTCGTCCGAGGAAATCGGCAAGTTCCCCGACACCAACCTCGCCGAGTCGCTGCAGCGCATCACCGGCGTGTCGATCGACCGCTCCGCGATCGGCGAAGGCTCGCGCGTCACCGTGCGCGGCGTCGGTCCGGACTTCAATCTGGTGCTGCTCAACGGCCGCCAGATGCCGGCGACCAGCCTGCTCGACACCGACGCATCCAGCTCGCGCGCGTTCGATTTCGCGAACCTGGCGTCCGAAGCGGTCGCGGGCATCGAAGTCTACAAATCCAGCCGCGCGAGCACGCCCACCGGCGGCATCGGCGCGACCATCAACATCAAGACTGCGCGGCCGCTCGCCAATCCCGGCATGCACGCGAACGTCGGCATCAAGATGGTCGGCGACGAATCGAACGGCAACCTGCCCGACGCGCTGCAGGGCGACGAGATCACGCCCGAGATTTCCGGCATCTTCAGCAACACCTGGGCGGACGGACGCTTCGGCATCGCGCTGACCGGCAGCTACCAGGAACGCGATCTCGGTTACAACCAGGTCTCGGTCGCCAACGGCTGGCGCACGTTCCGCGGCGACGAGAACAACTGGGGCACGATCCCGCAGCCCGGTTCGCCCGGTTCGGAACGGATCATCAATCGTCCCGGCCCCAACGACATCTACTCGGTGCCGCAGAATCTCAATTACAGCGTCAACGGCGTGCAGCGCCAGCGCACCAACGGGCAGCTCACGCTGCAGTGGGCGCCGAGCGACCGCATCACAGCGACGCTGGACTACACCTACTCCGAGAACAAGATCCAGACCCAGCGCAACGAGCTGTCGGTGTGGTTCAACTTCGGCCCGTCCAGCAGTTCCTGGACCGACGGCCCGGTGGCCGCGCCGAACGTCTACTCCGAGCTGATCGTACCCGCCACCAGCGATCTCGCGATGGGCGGCGCGAAGTACGCCACCCGCAACGAGAACAAGTCGCTGGGCTTCAATGTGCAGTGGGACATCAGCGACAGCTTCGGTCTCGAGTTCGACTACCACGACTCGACCGCGCAATCCGGCGCCGACAGCCCCTACGGCTCGAACAGCGTGCTCGGCACCGCCGGCTTCTTCCGCGGCACGACCACGGTCGACTTCACCCGCGATTTCCCGATCCTCACCGTCGCCCTGCCGCCGGGCCAGACCGACATCGATCCGGCGCAGATGCTGGTGACGGGCTCTTCGTTCCGCAACAGCTACATGCGCGCCGAGATCGAACAGGCGCAGTTGCGCGGCGACTGGGTGTTCGGCGAAGCGTCGCGGCTCGATTTCGGTCTGACCTCGACCGACGTCCACAATCGCAGCGCATTCTCGGTCGTGCAGAGCGACACCTGGGGCGGAAACGTCTCGCCGAACGGGTTTCTCGCCTATCCGGACAACCTGTGGCGGCGCGACGACATGCGCAACTACTTCCAGAGTTTCGGCAACAGCATCAACACGCCCTGGTCGAGCGCGTTCTTCACCTTCGATTTCGAAGCGATGCGCCAGGCCGCCGCCGCGGCCACGGGACGACCGGATCTCTACCGGAGTTCCGACGTCTTCTCGACCGACCGCCGCACCAACGAGAAGTCGCACAGCGCCTATCTGCAGTACAGCACGACCTTCGATTGGCGGATGCCGCTGCATGTCGCGGTCGGCGCGCGCTACGAGCGCACCAAGGTCACCTCGACCGCGCTGGTGCCGAACTACGAGACCGGCGTCGTCTGGCAGTCGACCAACGAATTCAGCCTGCGGCCGCTGGGCAACGCGTTCACCACGCTCAAGGGCGATTACGACTACGTGCTGCCCAACCTCGACCTGCGCCTGGACATCACCGACAGCCTGTTGCTGCGCGGCAGCTACGGCGAAACGATCGGGCGGCCGGGCTGGGGCGACATCCAGGGCGGCAAGAGCTACAACCAGTTGGTGCGGGTCGACGGCGGCACCGGCAACTTCGGCAATCCGGACCTCGAACCGCTGCTGTCGCACAACTTCGATGTGTCGCTGGAGTGGTATTACGACGAGTCGAGCTATCTGTCGGTCGGTTTCTTCCGCAAGAACATCGACAACTATATCGGCACGACGCAGTTGAACGACACCAGCGCGGGACTGCGCACGCCGGTGGGCGGCGCCTACTGGAATCAGGCGATCGGGGCGGGCTGCACCAGCGTCGACGTGGTCTGCATCCGCAACTACATCCTCAACAACTTCAACGGTCAACCCGGCGTGGTCCGCACCGGATTCGACACCAACGGCAACGCGACCGGCACGATCACTGGCCAGCCCGGCGACCCGGTGGCGAATTTCCGGGTCACGACGCCAGCGAACCAGCGCTCGGCGTCGCTCCACGGCTGGGAGCTGAACGCGCAGCACATGTTCGGCGACTCCGGCTTCGGCGTGTCGGCCAACTACACGATCGTCGACTCCAGCCTGACCTACGACAACTACCGGATCGGGGAACAGTTCGCGCTGGTCGGGCTGAGCGACTCGGCGAATCTGGTCGCGTTCTTCGAAAAAGGCCCCTGGCAGCTGCGCGGCGCCTACAACTGGCGCGACAAGTATCTCGCCGGGGTGTTCGACGGCGCCGGCCCCAATCCGGTCTACGTGGAATCCTACGGGCAGTTCGACTTCAACATCGGCTACCGCTGGAACGATCAGTGGTCGCTGTCGTTCGAGGCGATCAACGCCCTGGGCAAGAATCAGCGCTCGCATTCGCGCAACGTCAGGCAGCTGGAGTATCTGACCCAGACCGGTTCGCGGTACATGCTGGGGCTGCGCTACAAGTTCCGCTGACGGATCGCGGACGGCGATGCGCGTTCGGCGCGGACGCAGACACGATGCCGCGGGTTCGCCCGCGGCATCGCCGCATCGGGCGGGGGCCCGGCCGAGACTTTCCGGTACCATCGACATCGGTTTTGATCGACGCGATCGGCACAGTCTTCGCCCGTCGCACGGACGGAGTTTTCGATGAGCCCGGCCATTCGCCATGTGGTGATCGTGGGCGGCGGGTCGGCCGGCTGGCTGACCGCCTGCACGCTGGCGGCCGCCCATGACGCGGCATCGCCCGACGGCGTGCAGGTGACGCTGATCGAATCGCCGGACGTGCCGACGATCGGCGTCGGCGAGGGCACCTGGCCGACCATGCGCGATACCCTGCGCAGGATCGGGGTGGGCGAAACCGACTTCGTCCGCGCCTGCGATGCGGTGTTCAAGCAGGGCTCGAAGTTCGTGCGCTGGACCGAAGACCGCGACGACGACCACTACTACCATCCCTTCGTGCTGCCGCAGCGGCATTTCGAGGCCGATCTGGTCTCGGCCTGGGCCGCGCGCACGGACGATGCGCCGTTCGCGATGCTCGCCAGCTTCCAGCCGCACCTGTGCGAGGCGGGACGCGCGCCCAAGCAGTTCTCGACCCCGGAATTCGCCGCGGTCGCCAATTACGGCTATCACCTCGACGCGACCCGGCTCGGCGTCTTCCTGCGCGAGCACGGCACGCAGCGACTGGGCATCCGTCACGTCGTCGACCATCTGATCGCGATCGACACGCACGACAACGGCGATATCGCCGCCGTACGCACGCGCGACAGCGGCGCCATCGCCGGCGACCTGTTCGTCGACTGCACCGGTCAGCGCGCGCTGCTGCTCGGCGCGCATTACGGCATCGGTCTGCACGACTGCAGAAGCGTCCTGTTCAACGATCGCGCCCTCGCGCTGCAGGTGCCGTATCCGGATCCGGCCACGCCGATCGCCTGCCAGACCGTGTCGACCGCACAGCGCAACGGCTGGATCTGGGACATCGGCCTGTCCGCACGCCGCGGCGTGGGCCATGTGTATTCCAGCGCGCACACCGGCGACGACGAAGCCGAAGCGGCGCTGCGCGCCTACATCGCGCGCAGCGGCGGGCCGCCTGCGGCCGATCTGCCGGCGCCGCGCAGGATCGACATCGAACCCGGATACCGCCGGCGCTTCTGGCATCGCAACTGCGTCGCCGTCGGGCTGTCGAGCGGTTTCATCGAGCCGCTGGAGGCGTCGTCTCTGGTGCTGGTCGAGCTGGCGGCGACGGCGATCGCCGACGACCTGCCGGCCGATCGCGAGGCGATGGACATCGTCGCGCGTCGCTTCAACGAGGCCTTCGCCTACCGCTGGGAACGGGTGATCGATTTCCTGAAGCTGCACTACGCGCTGTCGCGACGCCGCGACAGCGCCTACTGGCGCGATCATGCGCGCCCGGACAGCATGTCCGAGCGGCTGCGCGAGCTGCTGGTCCTGTGGCGGCATCGCGCACCCTCGCGGTACGATCTGCCGCATGGCGAAGAGATCTTCTCCTCGGCCAGTTATCGCTACGTGCTCTGCGGCATGGGCTTCCGTCCCGCACCGACACCGGTGCGGCTGCGTCCCGAGGCCCGTGCGCAGGCCGAGGAAGGCTTCCGCGAGGCGGCGGAGCTGTCGCACAGGATGATCCGTGCACTGCCCGACCATCGCGCACTGATCGACCACATCCGCACGCGCGGCCTGCCGCGCATCTGAGACGCCCGACCATGGCCAGACACGTCCAGTTGAACAACGTCGACCATCGCGACCTCCGGGTCGTATTCGAACGCGGCGCGGCCTGGGGCGACGCGGTGATGAGCGCGCTCACTTTTCCGGACGAATTCCGCGACGTGCAGAGCCGCTATCCGATCGTCTTCCAGAAGGCGCAGGACGGCACCCTGCAGCCGGTGGCGCTGTTCGGTTTCCAGCCGGGAGAGAATCTGTTCCTCGATGCGCACGGCTGGGAGCCCGGATACGTGCCGATGTCGATCGAGCGCAGGCCGTTCCTGATCGGGCTCTCCGCCGACGGCACGCCGACGGTCCACATCGATCTGGACGATCCACGGATCGATGCGGCGGCGGGTATTCCGGTCTTCCGTCCGCACGGCGGCACCACCGAAGCGCTGGAGCGGAGCACCGCGCTGCTGCAGGCTCTGCATGCGGGTCTCGGCGCCACCGCCGGTTTCGTCGAGGCGCTGCTGCGGCACGACCTGCTGGAGTCGTTCGTGCTCGATCTCGAACTCGACGACGGCTCGCAGCACCGCCTGGCCGGTTTCTATACCGTGCACGAAGAACGTCTCGCGCAGCTGCCCGACGCGGCGCTGATCGAACTGCATCGCGCCGGATATCTGCAGCCGACCTACATGGCCATCGCATCGCTCGGCTATTTCCGCGATCTGATCGACCGCGTGCGCCGACGCCGCGCGCAGGCGGGCTGATCCGCGACCATGACCGCCGAACGCGCGACGACCGTTCCCGCGGACGAGGCCTTCGCCTCGCGCGTGCCGGTGTTGCTGAAAGGCAAGGTCGCCGATTGGCCGCTGGTGTCGGCGGCGCGACGCTCGCCCACGGACGCGATCGCGCATCTGCGCGGCTTCGACGCCGGACACCCGGTCACCGCGTTCATCGGCCCGCCGTCGATCGGTGGCCGTTATTTCTACAATGATGCGCTGGACGGGTTCAATTTCACGCCGGAGCGTCACCATCTGGCCAATGTCCTCGACGCACTGCAGCGCCATCTCGACGATCCGTCGCCGCCGGCGCTGTACGTCGGATCGACCACGGTCGAGACCTGCCTGCCCGGGCTGCTGGACGCCTCCGCACTGTCGATCGCGCCGGCGCACGCGCTGGCCAGCATCTGGCTGGGCAATCGCGGCCGGATCGCGGCCCATCAGGATCTGCCGGACAATCTGGCCTGCGTGGTCGCCGGCCGGCGTCGGTTCACGCTGTTTCCGCCCGAGCAATTGCCGAATCTTTACATCGGTCCGCTGGATTACACGCCGGCCGGCCAGCCGGTCAGTCTGGTCGATTTCGCGGCCCCGGACTTCGTCCGCTTCCCGCGTTTCGCCGAGGCCCTGCGCCATGCGCAGGTATTCGAACTGGCGCCCGGCGATGCCCTGTTCATCCCCGGCATGTGGTGGCACCACGTCGAATCGCTGGACGGCTTCAATGCGCTGATCAATTTCTGGTGGCGAACCTCGCCTGCCTGGATGGACACGCCGATGGTCGCGCTGATGACCGCGCTGCTGTGCGTGCGCGATCTGCCCGCGCACGAACGCGCGATCTGGCACGACGTGTTCCGTCACTACGTCTTCGACTGCGACGACGCGACCGCGGAACATGTGCCGCCATCGGCGCGCCGGGTGCTGGCGCCGATGGACGAAGCCGCCGCGCGCGAGCTGCGCGCACGCCTGCTGCATCGACTCAACCGCTGAACGAGGCCAACGCCGCCATGTCCGCCGATCCCGCCCTCTCCGACCGTCCGATCCGCCGCGTCGTCGTGGTCGGCGGCGGCACCGCCGGATGGATGACGGCGGCCGCGCTGGCGAAGATCTTCGGCCGCCACCTCGAGATCACCCTGATCGAATCGGAGGAGATCGGCACCGTCGGCGTGGGCGAGGCCACGATCCCGACCATGGTCACGTTCCATCGCCTGCTCGACATCAACGAACAGGCCTTCATGGCCGCGACCCAGGCGACGATCAAGCTCGGCATCGCGTTCGAGCATTGGCGCGCGCCCGGACATCGCTACATCCACTCCTTCGGCACGACCGGAAAGGATCACTGGACCGCGGGTTTCCAGCATTTCTGGCTGGCCGCGCGCGCGCGCGGGCTGGCCCGCGACTACGGCGACTATTGCCTGGAACTGCGCGCCGCCGAGGAACAGCGGTTCGCGCACCTGCCCAACGGCGGCATGAACTACGCGTTCCATCTCGATGCCGGGCTGTATGCGCAGTTCATGCGCGCCTTCAGCGAGCGACACGGGGCGCGGCGGATCGAAGGCAGGATCGTCGAGGTGCTGACCGATGCCGAACGCAGCCGGATCGAGGCGGTGCGCCTCGCCGACGGCAGTCGCATCGAAGGCGATCTGTTCGTCGATTGCACCGGCCTGCGCGGTCTGCTGATCGGCGAAACGCTCGGCGTCGAGTACGAGGACTGGTCGCACTGGCTGTTCAGCGACCGCGCGATCGCGGTGCAGACCGAATCGGTGCGCGATCCCTTGCCCTACACCCGTTCGATCGCCGACATCGCGGGCTGGCAGTGGCGGATCCCGCTGCGGCACCGGGTCGGCAACGGGATCGTCTACGCCAGTCGGTTCATCGACGACGACGAGGCGAAGCGCCGGCTGCTGGAGAGCGTGGAAGGCAAGGTGCGCACCGAACCGCGCGTGATCCGCTTCCGGCCCGGCCAGCGCCGCGAGGCGTGGCGCGGCAACTGCGTCGCGATCGGCTTGTCCGGTGGTTTCCTCGAACCGCTGGAGTCCACCAACATCCATCTGATCCAGCGCAGCGTGATCCGGCTGCTGCAGACGTTCCCGCAGACGATCGTGCAGGCGGACATCGACGAGTTCAATCGTCAGGCCGCAGCGGAGATCACCCACATCCGCGATTTCGTGATCCTGCATTACCACGTCACCGACCGGCGCGACACGCCCTACTGGCGCGCCTGCGCGGACATGCAGGTGCCCGACTCGCTGCGGCATCGCATCGAACTGTTCCGCGAGACCGCGCGGGTCTTCCGCGACGGCAACGAACTGTTCGCCGAGAACTCGTGGATCCAGGTCATGCTCGGCCAGGGCATCCTGCCGCTGCGTCATCATCCGGTCGCGGACTCGATGAGCGATGCCGAAATCACGGCATTGCTGGAGCGGATCCGGGGGCCGATCGAGAACACCGTACAGCGGCTGCCGATGCATGCCGCGTATCTGCGCGATTACTGCCGCGATCCGTCGCAGGGCCCGGGATGAGCCTGCCGCGCCGGGCGCGAACCGGCGTCGGCCGGATGCGCGGGCGGATCGGCGGTGCGCCGCGGCGCAGCGGTATCAAGACCGGCCTCGATTCGCGACAATACCCGCAGTCACGGAAGATCGGAGGATTGGCAGCGGCGCGCACACCGCGCCGCCGCGGGCGCTGCATCGCGGCATCCGAATCCGACCGGCGGCGATGGTCTCGCGACTGTCGCCGTGCGCCAGGTGGCTCGCCGGCCCGCGCTCCGCGGCCGGATGCGGCCTCCGGCGCGTTTTCCGCGTCAGCAACGAGGCAGGCACGATGGGCAGAATGACAGGAACCGGGATTCGCATCGACGACGTGGCGCGCGCCGCCGGCGTGTCGATGAAGACCGTCTCCCGCGTGTTCAACAACGAACCGAACGTTCGCCCCGAAACCCGCGCGAAGGTGGAAGCGGCGGCGAAGGCGCTCAATTTCCGGCCCAATCCGTCAGCGCGCAGTCTCGCCGGGCATCGTTCGTACCTGATTTCGATGCTCTACGACAACCCGTCCAGCAACTACGTGATGCAGGTGCTGTCCGGCGTGCTCGACGCCTGCGAGGCCGCGCACTACAGCATGATGATGCGGCCGGTGGATTTCGGCGCGCGCGATCACGTCGATCTTATCCTCGACAGCATCGCCCAGTACGCGCCCGATGGCCTGGTGCTGACGCCGCCGCTGACCGACGACGAAGCGCTGCTGGAGAAGCTGCAGGCGCTGAACGTCCGCTACGCCAGCATCTCGCCGCGGGAGAAGAACGCGCGCATCGGCGCGCGCGTCGACGAAGGGCGCGCGGTGCGCGAGATGATGGCGCATATCGTCGCGCTGGGGCATCGCCGGATCGGTCATATCCTCGGCCATCCGGATCACGGCGCGTCCGAATGGCGTCTGCAGGGCTATCGCGAGGGCCTGCAGGACGCCGGTCTGGCGTTCGACGAGCGCTGGGTCGTCGCGGGCGAATTCTCGTTCGAATCCGGCCTCGACGGCGCGGAGCATCTGCTCTCGCTGCCGGATCGCCCGACCGCGATCTTCGCCGCCAACGACGACACCGCTGCCGGGGTCATGCATGC